>PSPR01000018.1 GCA_004195515.1 Methanobacteriota archaeon
TACGACGATACCGAAGAGATCGACATCCTCGGGGTTGGAGCAAATCCAGAGATGGTTAAAATCCTCGAAGATTTAGGGATCAAGCCACTCGAACAAGGCGTCATCAAAGGCATGACCGGTGTAATGCTCGGTGAAGGTCGTCGCCGTGGTCGAAATATCATGAGCATCATGGTCGAAGCCGACCCTCGATTCCCGGACGCTCGAGCGGCCGCGGTCGTCATCGAACATCTGAACAAATTATTGCCGATGATCGACTTGGACCACGAGCCATTGATGGCCGAAGCCGAATCCTTAGAAGAGCAAATCCGCTCGATGATGGAAGGAGCCCAACTATCTTCAGGGGACGGAAGTCCTGGAGCGAATTCTATGCTCTATGGTTGATTTTATAATTAGAATTAAACCAAGGATCAGAATGATTACACTAGCCCATTTTGGGAAGAGAAAGACCAAATCTTTTGGCAAAAAGAATAGCAGGGTTTCGCCGCGTGCGAATTCGCCGCCAATGCTAGCTGTCGTCATGATCAATCCGGTAGCAATCATTCCAATTCCAGCATGAACTCGATCGAGTTCTGCCCCTCTTTTCCATTTGATAATCAGGCCTAAAGAAAGACCTGTTGCGGTCATCGAAAGAAGCAACTTATTGGCTAATAATGGACTATCCAAGCCATCACCCGGTGCTGCATTAAATCCACTAATAATTGCCAAAGGTGTTGCCAATAATCCTCCGAGCAATGCCCAATGTGCGACTGATTCCCGCACTTCTGGGCCTTTGCCGATTACACATAACAAGAATGAAATTCCTGCTAAGGCAAACATTCCGACCGTCAACTCGGTCGAGATTACATGAATGGTTCCGGCCGATATCATATCGGTCCACCTCCGGCTAGATCATCCAAATATTGTTGGCCAAAATGTTGCCATTGTTCCATGGTCCAACCGACTGGAATGCCTTCTGTTGGGATAAGAGGAGTTTGGTCATATTGTTTCAATTCGTCTTCGGGCGAAGCTGGCCTTTGCATCAAAACCAATCCCGCACACAAAATCAAAAGTGCGAATCCTTGTAACATTAAAGTCGGCTCCTCGACCTGCCATCCCGGCTCCTGGGATACGATTCTGAACCAAGGAGTGGTTTGGTCAGGGCCTTCGCCTTCTAGTAGGGCTCGCCATTCGATCACACCAGCATTGACCGCAATAGGAAGGGTGAACTTACCATCGGTGACGGCCAAGTCGATCGGCGTACCTCCTTCTAATCGGTATTCGACACTGAACGAATCGACATTTTCGGTTTGAAGAGTAATGGTCAATTCCTCGCCGAGATCTCTTTTGGCTGGTGGTGAGAATTCAGCCGATAGCCGAGGTAGGTTTTCGGGTGGTTCCATTACTGAAATTTGGTTGAGTGATGATTTGCCGATGTAAGCCACCCCTCCAGACTCGCTACCATGATGGACAGCTCCCATCAATGGATGTTGGCCAGCTGCGGGCGCCCTCAAAGTCCATGTAAAACTAAGTTCATCGGTCGCCCGTGGAGATTCTAACTCGACGTAATTTGAAACCCCGCCATTTGGATCTGCGATAATTTGCCAACCATCGTGTGCAGGGGTGTCTTTTGCCCCTTGGTCATTACTGAGCAAGAACGCGCCGACCAAACGCGATGAACTTGGGTCGGAGCCGTTGACATGAATGGTAACCGTGGTCAATAGACCTGCCCAAACATCGGTGCTGGTTTCCAATTCAATACTGGCGCTACTGATGCCGTTCTGGCCGGCATCGCCATGACATGAACCGCCGCACTCCATCGACCTAATCTCGTCACCTTCTCCGCCGGGATTAGCCGATGATAAGGTCGAGGCGAGCAATAAAATACTCAATAAAATCGCTAGTTTAAATCTCATTTAATCCCTCCTTGGAATGAAGGATAAACCTACGCTAGTGAGGCCAATAAATATCATCAATATGCCGAACACCATTCCAAAGCCATACTCTGGCCCTGGTGGTTCTGCAATATCTGCAGCCGAGACTTCGACCGGCTCTTGGGCTGAAACCGAGAGGGTCATACCATCGATAACTGGATGAACCGAATAGGTGTGAATTCCTTCGATTGGCGGCTGGTCTTTCCAAGTTAAATCCTCGGTGTTTCCAAGGTGGGTCCCGTCGCGGTAAACCGCCCATTCGCTGGCTTGACCGTTCCAAGTTAGTGCGACCTTAGTGCCGTCTATTTTGGATTGTAGGTCGCTTGCTTGAGGTGGATTTGTCGCTAATAATTGAATCGCAACGCTATCGGATTGTGCGCCGGAATCATCGTAAACGATGAGGTTGATTTCAGTTGTAGCAGAATCTGGAGTATATGATAACTCGAGACCAGAATATATTTGGCCGTCGATATCCCATAATGCATCGACGATCACGCCATCGATATCTGTTGATTCACTCGCACTCAAAATGGTAGAAACATCGATCCAAATCTGGTCTGCTACCACGATATTTGCACCTGGTGCAAAGTTGGTAATGGTCAATGAAATCGAAAGGGTTTGGCCGTCGTCACTTCCGTCATTTGGAGTGACTATTACGGTCCAGACATCGCCAGGTCCGAGATAGCTTTGGGGGATTGAACTCGAATTAAAAGCGGTTGAGAAACCGTTTTTCAACCATTGATAAGAAAGGGTAACTTGGTCGCTATTGGCGTCATCGGTGCTGAAGGTTGGGGCGAGATCACCAAGAGAATTTTGGCTGGTATTTCCACTGAAATTAACCGTTGGAGGACTATTTTTAATTGTGATAGTATCGCTCGATGTAGACGATAGAGCACCATCATCATCACGCAGTTGAATCGACAAGGTGTGGACGGTTCCCACTGGGCCGGTAAATTGCGGAACCCACAAACTCAATACGGTTAATTCATCATCATCTGCATCAAAACTGTCGAAGGAATAGGTTGCCATATCGAGATCGAATACCATCTCTTGGTCGAGAGCGAATGAATTCAATTGTGGAACGGTATTCTGAATGGTCATGCCGTCTGACCACATCCAATCGGACCATTCGGCTCCATCGGAAACCCTGCAGCCCGCTTTCCAAGTTTGGTCTTTCGATGTATCATCAGCCGAAAGTGTAGTTCCAGTTTGAGCCTGTTCGATCGAATTCAATTTCCACTTGACCTGATAGTCGCTTACAGGGTCACCATCAACATCGTCAAAATCCCAGGTGATTGTCAAATCGTCGAGAGTATAATATGGGCCAGTACCAAGGTCTACCGAGGTCATCGTCGGTGCGGTATTGGTCCCGCCAATCGTTACCGATTGGGTTGTGAACCATTGACTGGAATCTTCGTTATCGGTCACCTTAACCTTAGCGTGCCATACATCACCACTACGAGCGGCAATTGCTGGAACCGTGGATTGATCGGTTAATGAATTGACGATGGCTCCGTCAACGAACCATTGGACCGAAGATATCGAGGTCATCTCGGAATCCTCGTCGAAACCACTAGCTGATAGAATTAGGTCTTCGCCTTCGATGGGGGAAGATGGTGAGATTGAAGCACTCTGAACTATTGGGGCTGAGTTTGAAATAATCATCGTACTCGAAGTTACCGGATTGCCATCATCTGAGCCATCGCTTGGAGTGACCGTCACATACCAAGATTCACCTTTTGCCGTCATCGAATCGGGGACGGTGATTTCATCATTTCTTAAGGTTAGAATACTTCCATCTCGGTACCATCGAATTTTGGTTCCGGTTTCGGGATCCCCATCCGAATCAAAGTAAGAATAACTCATTTGTAATGTGTCGATAGTTCCTGCCGGATTGGGGCTAATCGCCACGCCAGAGGCCGATGGGGCATTATTTGACCCCGAGCCTTCGGGTACATTTTTCGAACCGGTAGATGGGGCGTCTCCGTTATTGGTTCCATCGCCATTGACCGCATTTCCAGCATAGGAAAAGGCAGCAGTTCCCGAACCTGAAGTAGGAGCGGTCCAATCTAGAGTCCATGATCTTTGATTTGCATTTGAGTGGGTCGCTTCACGGGTATCTTGAGAATTCACCTTGGCCGAAGTACCTGGATTGCTGAATGCACCTTTGTTGACAACTAATGAAAATCCACCTTTGCTTCCACTTGAAGAACTAACTGAAATTATAAGAGAATAGGTTTGCCCGGGGGTATAATCGGTTGGGGTTCCGGTCAAACTAACGGTTGAACCGGATCCATAATGGCAACTACATCCACCGCTACTGCCAAATTTACCGGTCGGACTGCTATGGGCAACCGGGGTTGCATAAGAGGCAGCCAAAACTAGGACCAAGAGCAAAGCGGTCATTCTACGCATGATATGTTGTCATCAATTTAGGATATTAAATCGACGGTGCGCGGTCAGAATTCAAAAAGGGTTTTTGAAGTTGATGATTTTTGTGGTTTTATTTTTTCAAATAATTCTGTCTCGGTCATTATCGTTATACCAAGCCCTTCTGCCGTGATTAATTTTGAACCAGCTTTTTCTCCAGCGACCAAATAATCTAGGTTTTTCGACACGCTGCCGACAACTTTCCCACCAGCGTTTTTTATCGCAAGTGCAATTTCTTTTCGCCCTCTAGAATGTGAGCCGGTAATGCAGAAAGTTTGGTTGTCGAGGGGGCCGCTATGCTCCGAATCTTCATCATTAATACCTATCAGTTCCATCAGATCATCGATTGATTGGCGCCGTTTTTGGATTCCTAGTTTGAAAATCTCAGCTACCTTTTCACCGATGCCGTCAATTTGGGTGACCTGTTCTATCTCACCTGAATCAACCCATTTCAGAATTGCTTCCATGGTAATGAAATGTTGCGCAAACACGCTTGCTACCTCAGGGCCTATTCGCTCCATTCCAAGAGCGTGAAGGAATTTTGACAACGAGAGGTTTTTGGTTTTATTCAATTCCTCAATTACATTATTTGCACTTTTATCGCCCATTCGCTCTAGTGAGGATATCTGGTGATGTTCGAGTGAATAGAGGTCTGCAATCGATGATATCAACCCTTTATCCAATAATAGTTCGACTAGTTTTTCACCGATTCCATCCATTTCCAAGCTTCGGCACCAATAGGTGATTGCCCGGTTGGTCCGGGCCTCACATTCGAGTGAAATGCAGCGTAAAAAAGCGCCATCGATAACCAATTCTCTTTCACAAGCAGGGCAGAGTTGAGGGATTATAATTTGCTCTTGTTTAAGTTGGATAGAAAATTCATCACCATTGGCATGGAATCTATTCTCAAGGTCCTTTTGATTTGCAGGGCCGAGGTTTTCGATTATTTTCGGGATGACATCGCCACGTCTGGTGATGGTGACTTTATCGCCAATTTTCAAGGCCAAACGCTCGACTTCACCAACATTATGCAAAGTGACATTCTCTACTGTCACCCCACCAACCATCTGCGGGGCGATGCGTGCGACCGGGGTGATCGCCCCGGTCCGGCCGGTTTGCCAATCGACATCTAATAGGACACTTTGAGCGGTTTGCGAAGGGAATTTCCAGGCCAGAGCCCACCGTGGGTGGTGGGCGGTCATACCGAGGTTTTCCCTTTGAGAAAGATCATCTAATTTGAAAACTATTCCGTCGATTTCAAATTTATATCGCCCTCTTTTCGCAGACCAATCTTCGGTATATTCTATCATTTCTCCTTGGATATTTTCCCCTTGGAAGGTTATCCAAGGAGCGGGTTCTATCCCTGCGGTTTGCAACCATTCCAATAATTGGCTATCGTATTGAACATCTGGTGAATCGTTTGGAAATTTGACATCGTAGGCCTGGAACACAAGGTCGCTCGCCTCGGCCTTTCCATCACCGTGTTTTTGCCTTAGCGCCCCCGAACACAAATTGCGAGGGTTTGGCGATATCTCGCTATATTTGGTCTTGAAAATCTCAAGCGGCATCACGACCTCGCCTCTGACATGACAATCGACCGGACGATTGAGCCTTGAGGGGATATTTGCTACCAATTTTGCATTCAAGGTCACATCTTCGCCTCTTTGGCCACTACCTCTGGTCGCAGCCCGGTACAAATTCCCATTGACATATTCTAAGGATAAGGCAGAACCGTCCAATTTGGGTTGAGCCAAATATTGCGTTCCACCCTCGGTAGATTTGTTGACAAAATGAAATATATCGTCATCTGAAGTGCCTTTATCCAAAGATCTCATCGGGAATTGATGTTCAACCTTTACGGTTCCCGGTAATGGTTCTGGTCCCACTTGATGAAGAACATCATTTTCGGGGTCTAGGAGAATCAACTCATCCCAAAGAGCATCGAAATCAGCATCTGATATTTCCGGAGCCGAGTGATTATAGTATAATTCGCGATGGTAACTTATCGCTTTGGCCAAGTCGGCTATGCGGAAAAGTTCGGCCATGATTGTTCACCCGGGCCGAAGGATATGAACATCACGAAAAGCGTAGAGCGATAAATTCACTATTTTCGAGCGGACACCTTGTCATTATGGCTTTTGAAAGAATTCTCAAGTGTATTTCAGCAACTACGTGAACCGTGCTCTCAAACATATGTCCGGCGAATACCTCGTATTCATCAGTACACCAAGTTGCGTGAATGTGGGTGAAAGCTGAACCGTCTTCAAGTCGGGCTAAATTACCTTGAAGTGAAACCAATTCCGCTCCAGCCTCGTGGTTATTTCGATAGTATATGTGTGCATCAGACATATGACCATATTGATTATTTCTGGTCCTGCCGATGCCGCTGGTAATCGCTGCAGCATCGAAGCCAGCCTCATCGGCGACAGCTTGCAAAGAAGCGTGGATTTCCTCGCCTGCGTCGAGTCGAACAAAAAGGTCGTCGCCGCTCTTGGTCCACTCCATAGGCTTGGTCCTAGAGTGCTACCTAAATTATTCTTGCTTCATTCTTCTTGGCCGAGAATGCTTTGAATACCCCGGTGTGCAATGGCCAAATTGGAATATGAACCCCCTAACGGAAGCGGAGCAAAAGGTCCCCAACCTTTTCTCAATAATATCAATCTACGTTTGGGTTGCTTTTGTGGTAATCTCAGCCTTTCCCACTCGAATCTCTGACCATCTGCAAACATATGGGTCGAGGTGATTGCATAGCGCTTTGGGATTAATAAGGATATCAAATGCAATGCCAATAAACCGTCCCAGACATAGACCCAAATCATCGGTGTATCGCTCATTTGAGCCAGCATCCACGGCAGAGCCATCATCGCGGCTAGAGTGAGTAAATTCGCCCATTGGCGGCTGACCTCGTGCGATCCTTCGGTCTCCCAAGCAAATCCGTGGTTTGGCAATTCACCCAAATTAGGGATATCCTTTCTTGCCTTGGTCAACCACCAAGCATCCCATATCACAATGATGCCCAAAATACCTACGCAGACCTGTGCAACCAGCGCCGGATCAGGAAGATTTGATCCCGGGCTTACCATCGGTTCACACCCGGCGTCTGCGCATAAATATCAGTAATACCGCTCCGACGAAGACGGCTGCAATTATCAAAATCATTGGATTTACTGGGGATTCTACCCCTTCTACCTCTTCAGAAAAATCTGGGATTCCATCGCCATCGTCATCTTGGTCCTCAAATAACCAAGTGGACATTCCCGGTGGGCAATGAAGTGAATCCGGGTGGCCATCGTTATCGGTATCCAAACTTGCACAGGCATCCATTGGATATGAATCGAGAATATCTAATACCCCGTCGTTATCATCATCTTCATCATAAATGTTAGGACCGCACTTTCGAACCTGTTCTCGGTCGTACCAAGTATTGGCATCACATGTTGATATCCAATCGCCATCGGTATCCAATAAGGTAACCTCAAACGATAATGAATCGGTTGAAGTCAAGCCTTGTTCATCGGTGACTATCAATTTGAGCACGTATATACCGGCTACTAAATCTGTAACATTATTATGTTCTCCGGCAAATTCCATCAAAACGGTTTGGCCTTGGATGACCTGCCATTTAATCTCGAGTTTATCATTAGTAGATAAGTCATCATCTATCAGGCTCAAAATCTCTATTTCCAAAGATTCCATAATTCTAAATCCATCGTCAGGAATGATAATTTCCACGCTTGGTGCTTGATTTGATACCAGATTTAATGGGATTAAATACGACGCACCAGGGCCAATCTCGCCGTCGATTTCCAACAGAGGAGAAGCATTTGTCGCGGCGGTTATCGCGGCGATTTCTGTTGTAACTTCTCCACCAGCATCGACGTGCTTGAATGGGAGTTGTACCGCGATTGAACTGCCTTGATATTGCCCGGTCCATCCCAAAGATTCGATCATCACAACCGCTTCGGTCGAAACCGAGTCGGTTCTGATGTCGAGAACGTGATTTGTCCACATCCATATATCTCCGCTCACAACATTGTAAGAGGTCGGTTCAACATCGTAAAGATTGGCTGTTGCAGCAGTAATTGCAAGTGAACCGTTGATTTGGCCTCCTGAGATAGATAGGTCGCAACCATCGCTGGTCAAGGCGACCAGAGATTCGAAAATGACAGAATCAAATAGAACTTGGGCGGTTTCACCGGTTGAGGATAGCCTAACCGATTGGGTACAATTTCCGATTGTAGAATCGCTGACAGATATTCCAGAAGAAGCACGGCCTTCGCTCAGGTTTAGCCCGATTCCAGCACCACCACAATCAATCGATAAACCACTGAGGGCTCCTGCGCTTGATTCCAAATTGATGCCGCTTGCCGATGCGGTTGAAATTGTGATTTCTCGGTTGTTTTCACCGCTGATTATTCCGCTTAGGTCAAGATTGGATAATTCCAAACCATCATTGCTATCGATGGTTAATTCCGGTGTGGTCAATGAATTTATTTGCCCTGAAACACCATTCAATGTTACTGGGTCTGAGCTGATGAATCCATCGATATTTAGATCGAGTGCTTGTGCCCAAAGAGCGCCGCCATTACACGAACTTGTCGCCAGATTTTGCAAGTCAATATCCAACCCTCCTTGGAGTTCTAAACAATAAGATGCTGCATCCGAAAGGGTTGTGCCTATCATCGATAGGCTACCGCTTGAGGAATATGAGGTTCGAACCAATGGTTCCCCCCCGCTAGAGCGGGAAATTCTACCTGCGCTGAGAACCACATCGGCTTGGCCGTCGATTGTCAGTAGAGGCGAGCCTTCGAGAAGATTTGTCCCAAGGAGGCTGACCGAAGTTTCGACGTTATCGCCGATGACCAAGCCGGCCCATCGGGCTCCTCCGCCTACCGAGGATAGGGTTGAGGACCCGACCTCAAGAATTCCTTCGACCGAAATAGTGGTTGAATCGGTAATTTTTACCTGGACGCCATCGTGGATGGTCATGGTTTGGCCTTGAGGAATGGTCAGGTCTGCCGATAGGTAATATGGGCTCCAAATTTTTTCCAAAACCAACCACTCGTCGATAGTCCCCGCTTCGATTGTCGATACCATGAAAGTATGAGATTTTGATTCGTTAGTATCCCAAGCCAAATAATCGCTCAAGCCATTATGTTGCATTTGAACGGTCATCAAGCCAGCCCAAACCGTAGATGAAGAATCGGTAAATCTTGAAATTACATCACGAGAGGTCTTACCTTCTGAGTCGGTAGTTCCGAAATTGCCATCGATATTGATCGTAACTCCAGGGACTGGTTCTCCTTTGTCAAGAACGGTTATGCTCAATGTGTTTTGAATGGATAGGCTTGCAAAATCAGAAGGTGTTACAGTGCCAGAAACCGTGCTCGATTGAATAGTGAGGTCGCAAGAACTGGTGATGTTCAAATCACCTAAGAATTCAACTCCATAAGCATCGGCGCTCGAAACACAATCCCAGATGGTTTTCCCTTCTATCGATAAGCTGTCCCCGCTCGATGGATTGATTGGTCCAATCCCGTTTGCAAAAATATCTCCAACAAGGCTGCCGTTAGAAGCCGAAAATATTCCGCCGTCGACAATGGTGAGAATAGCAAAGTCTTCCAATTCTAGAGTACTGTCGACCAAATGTAGACTCGCACCGTTAGTGATGGTAATATTTCCTGCAGCGATATGAGGTGCTCCATCGGGGGTTGGCCCCAATACTACATCTATGCCCGAGGTGATGGTCCAATCACCTTGAGGCATGATTGGAACTTGAATGGTGTGGGTTGCGCCTGAACTACCGGTTAAATCGGATTGGACACCGATTCCACCATAGGTCGCGATGACGGTGCTGACAGATTCTGCGATTGGGAGATTATCGGCACCTGCGGTCGATGTTCCTTCGAAGCCATTGACTTGCCAATCGACATCGATTGAATTTCCGACCAAGTCTTCAAACGAAACTATATTTTCATGCATTTTGGTTGCTGTTGCGACATTTAGAGATGGGTTTCCGATGGTTGCATAGAGTAGATCACCAGAGCCAATAGCATCGTCGTTTGCATTATTGGACCATTGCCAGCCCCAAATTGTAGCTGTGCTATCCAGTCCGATATCGATGGCTGAATCGTGAAGGCTGGACGACCAATTTTTTACAATTAAGACCGATGCCTTGGATAAAGTTGTGCCGATGTCATTGATTCTTGTGCTGAATTCATCGATTTGAGCCATGCTACTATTGAGGGTTAATCCGCCGATTGAAGAATCGTATAATTCCAAATTATCGGCTTCCAATAACGAATCGTGAAAATCTATCGAATGTTCAAAGCCGTTGACAATGATGTCGTCCATGGTGATTTCTGACCACCAAGCCTCTATTCCTATACTGCCGGATTCCCATTGACTATAGGGCATATTGACCTCAAGATTGGCCATCGTGTGCAATCCTTGTAGGATGTCGATTCCCCTCGTTCCATCCGATGTTATGTTAACGGATGTATCCAATATCAAAGAAGAAGCCATTCCAGATAATTCAATTCCTACGCCTTGTGAATTTATCCTTGAATCGATTACTGAAAGACGGCCGGTTCCTGTTGCACTAATCCCAGAATTAGTTGCTTCTATATCAACATCCTCTAGCAAAAAATCCCCGCTGCCGGAAAGAACGACAGTATTCCAAGGAGCGTCGAAAGAACCTCCTTTAGAGTCGGTAAAAGAACCGTTGAGTTGAACCGATTCTAGGGTCAAATTACCTGCGGTCCTTACATCGACCAATACTTCTGAACTGGTACCAGTAAAGGATGAATCTGTGATAGTAATATTTCCTGCCGACCAAGAATTGACCAATCTTTCGCCGCTCATATCGAGATTGGATAACTCAAAATCGCTCACCTCATAACCGCTTATCGCCATTACTGCATGGCCTGTCATCCCATTCAAATCGCCGGTCACGCCGGTCGAAAGTCGAATCGCATTGGCAATATTGCCAACCAGTGTAATATCTTCGATATCTGCGTCGCCATCATCAATTGCGATTGCAGTCCCCACATCATCGAATTGGGCGTTCGATAAAGTAAGGGAGCCGCTCGATTGAATCCCTCCACTCATATCTGAGAAATCGACATTGTCAATGCTTGCAGTTCCACTAACCCTCACGCCATCGTGGTCGATGGCGCTTCCGCTCAACCCGTTGATGGTGGCACTTCCACGTAATTCCAAACCGATCAAACAATCCTCAAGATGAAGGTCGGTCGCACTCAGAGTGCCCTCGACTATCATACAGGATTTGGCATTGGAAATAATGACGTTGTCCAAGGTTGCAGATGCGCCCGAAGCGATTGTGATCTCTTTCCACACCCCGGCATTATGGCTGCCTGCGCCAAGGGATTGTGTCGAGGACATGATGGTAGAATCATCGGCGATAAGTGTTCCTTCGACCCTCATCCAATAATCGTCCATATCGATGACTGCTCCAGGTTTAATGGTCAAAGTTGTGCCGTGACTAACCGTATAATTGCCAGTCATCGTGTGATTTCCGGAGATTTCAACATCGCCTGTCGTCACCACATCGGCGGCGATTACCGCGGTCAACGAAGTTACGACCATCAACAAACTCAGGAGTGCTGCTCTTACACGCATACTGTTGTCTCTTTGCTCATCGGTTTTCAAACCTGCCATTACCGGACTATGCCGCCATTAGGATTTAGATGGTTCATTGAATTCAATTGAAGTGGGTTCGCATTGAACAAGAAATGTCCCAGAGTTTCACAATATGCTTCACTGAGTGTGAAACTCTGAACCATCGCGTGTGCGGCCGTATCGTTGAGAACTGTCCAGCACACGCTTGGTTCAAATCTGTGCGGGCCGATAAGAATTGTAGAGTGGGCCCGCCCAGATTTGAACTGGGGTCTGACGGCCCCCAGCCGCCAAGTATAGGCCAAGCTAACCCACGGGCCCAAAAGTAATTTGGGAGTGTAAAAACCCTTAATCGGTTCGTGCCTTGCTGAAAGGTGCAACTTCAAAGATCAAATCTAGGTGTGAAACAAACATTCGTCGGCAGCAATATCGGTCGAGACCGACTTCATCGAGTGCAATTGCAACTTCGATTCCTGCGTCCTTCTTTGCGTTGAACTCTTCCCACTTGTGGGCGATTAAACCGCCGCAACTGAAACATCGTACTGGAATTATCATCTAAATATCACCTGTAAGATTTCTGTTTCTTGCGTCGAGCACCGCGACCGAGCTGATGCTTGGCCTCTTTGCGGCGTGGATCGTTTACCAATAGGCTACGGTCGAAGCGAAGGTATTCATCACGAAGTTCTTCGTCAACGCCCTCTGCTCCACCGTTGTAGTGAACCAGGCCTCGAGCGATAGCGGTACGAATTGCATCGGTCTGTCCCATGATGCCTCCACCATGGGTTAGAACGTTGATGTCGACCTTTGCTAGGCGCTTCATCGCATCTGCGATGACTAGAGGCTCCATCGCCTTTCGGCGAGAAAGAGATGGTTCCAAGATTTCGATAGGTGCGCTATTGACACGAACTCTGCCTTTTCCTGCTTTTACGGTTGCACGAGCAACTGCGGTTTTGCGCTTTCCTGAGGTTTGTACGACTTTTTTCTTGGCTGCCATCATTGCTCGCCTCCATTCCAGCGGTGTGCAGGTGCGCCTAAGTTGGCGCTGATCTCTCCCAAGCGTACGAAGCGCTGTGGAAGACTGCGGCGAATCTTGCTGTCATCCCCTTGAGCATGACCTTCTGGAAGGTCGCCCGAAAGGTGACTTGGGCATCCGATCTCAACACGAAGATTGCGTAGAGCTCGGCGGCCACTACTCTTTGCCTGGTATGGTAACATACCGCGCACGCTTCTTTTGAGAATCATGTCAGGCATACGAGGGAAGAAAGGTCCCTTGCGAGCGTGGTTCAGTTCGTACTTGGTGTGGTAGGTTGCAAATACCGAGGTAGCCTTGCCGCTGACGACCGCCTTCTCTGAATTGACGATAACGACCTTGTCGCTATTGCCTGCTCTTGCCGACTTTAGCAGAATATCTGCTACAGTACTGGCCAAACGACCTAGTACCAATCCATCCGCATCGAATACGTATGTTGTATCATCCAAGGATAATCACCCCGGATCCGTTTGGGTTTTCGTTCATTAGGTCAGCAAGCGAAAGAATTCTTCCTCCTGCTGCCTCAATTTTCTCACGGGCACTAGTGCTGACACTGTAGGCGGCGACGTCGTGCGATGCAGAAACCTCTCCACTGCCGAGCAACTTGCCCGGTACGAGGATGGTTACACCCTCTGGGGCGTGGCGGCTCAAGCGGCTAAGGTTGGGTTCTGCCCAGTTGCTGCGACTTCTTGAAAGACGCATAGCGACATCTCGCCACAGAGCTGCTCCAGTGTCGCGAGACTGTGCCTTCAAATCGCCAATCAAGTTGACTAGATTTGGGTTTGTCTTGCTAATAGGTTTACTCATATGACTCCCTCGATGCTTTAGAAGCAACCCGGCGACCAGCCTCCCTGTTATGAAGGCACCGACGCGCAAGAGGTGTTCATCGCGCCGACGTACAGCGTTTTGTGAGTTAAATCCTCAATTTAAGAGGACATCGCCCTTTGCGTCGAGCAACTCGATGGTCAAACCAGCCGCACGGGCTTGTACGACGATTTCATCGTGCAAGGTGTCGGAGAAATCGTCTAGGGCTTGGAGTGAGGTAATAGCAGCAACATCGGTCAGTTGGTCAATGAGATGGTTGAGAACACAGCTGACCCCGTATGCTTGTCCGGCACGGAATGCATGGTCTACTCCTCCAACCTCTGGGTCTTCGGCTTTCATCCTCAGCATCACTTGTTGTGAATATGCCACCAGTGCGCCATAAATCGATTCGATAATTTGGGCTGCTTCAAGATCGGTGAGCAATAATTGGGCATTGGCCAAAGCCGCTCGGACTGCTTGGCCGTACGTACCATGGGCTCCAATCGTGTCGGTGGTCTCTTGCATCATCGCCTGATCGATAAGGGTCTTCCAGTCGCTCATGCACAAGGCACACAAGACACTACTCATCAACCCTGCGCCTTCAGAGGCGCCGCGATGATTTGTTATCCAACATCAAATTTTGAAGTTGGTGCTCTCTGCATCCTCGTCGATGCCAGCCTGTTTGACCGTTCCATCCGCAGCGACGAATTCGCCTGCCTTGGTTAGATTTCCATACAACTTAGCCTCGTTGCCATCACCTCTGGTAATCATTCCGCCATCGCCTAATGCCATGGCCAAACTCTGAGTGATTGCCCCAAGGGTTTGGGTTGCGCGGTCACGGTGAGATTCTCCGATTTCGTGATCCGAATATCGAGCCTCTTCGAAGATTGCGATGAATCCGTCCAATTGGTCTGCTGGGACCATGTGGAATGCATCGCGCACCGCACTCTCGAATTCACGGGTAGTCTCGTAGACCTTCTTCATGAATCCGTGACGGCGGAAGTGCTTGACCAATTGCTTGTAACAATCGAAGATGATAGCGATGTACTCGTTAGCAGCTTGCAATTGCAACATTGTATCGGTTAAAATTCCTCTCAATGCTTCGACTTGGCGTCTTGCCACAACTCTCTGGTAATACATTACACCCGCAATCAAACCGCCGAGCAGAATGATGACCAATGCCATGATGGTAGAAGGTGTGAAAATTCCGCTACTTTGGTCGACGATATTCGCCTTTTGGTAGTGGACCTCGTGGGTGATATTATCAGTAGATTCAGCAAAGAAAGTCGAGCCAGGATAATATGCGATAATTCTCCATTCGCCATCACATGGCTCGCCTTCACAAGTATTTCCAGCAAATTTCCAAGTGAAACCAGCTACGCCTTGTTCATTGGTAAATGATTCGTTCTTGCCTTCTGTAACCCACTCGTTGGCATCGCGGTCCCAATATTGACGTACAAACCAAATCTCTTCGCTTTCAACCGCTAAGTCGAGTCGGTCTCGCAATAATGCTATTTCACCGATTACATCTTGGTCGATATCAAGTCCGTTTTCTCCACTATGAGACCATGTTGTCTTGACCTGCAGGTCAACACGGCTTCGAACCAGAACCATTACGTCCATCGAAGATCCGTTGAGAACGTTTGAGGTGTCCTTATCACAACCACCAGGGACATTAAGAGTCGGTTCAAATGCTACTCTAAGCAATCTGAATCCTTCCAATTCGCCACCGGTAGTCTCGACTCCTTTGAGGGTTGGATTTTGACTCGGATCGCCACTAAACCATTCGACCAATCCATTGGATTCGCGTGTGCTTATCGAGGATAGTGGTCGGACGTTCTTGGCTGGATCCAAGTAAATGTTCAAGCATTTACCACCAACGAATTGGCCGTTGGATTGAGTAAGAGCCGCATCGATGTGGAAGCTTTCCTTGAGATATAATACCGGGAAAGCGGTACCGTTAGCAGCGACGAAGGTTTCTACGCTAGACTTGAACGGTCCAACTTCTGAAATATGCAGAGTCGAGTTAGAGAATACCGCAAACTCGGTTTGAACGGTCTTGTTTTGGTAGCGGTATGCATCGTTATTATCCCATGCGGAATAAATTACGCTAACCCGCGCTACTCCTGCGGTCACGTCGCTCAGAGGACAGGTGATTGCAAAATTGCCATCGTAATCTGTCATTCCACTAATACAAGCGACGGGCCCAGCTGGACTGTTTACCATCTCGTAGTTTACTCGGATGTTTCGGTAGGTTAGATTGGTGTTCAACTCATCGGTTAATTTCCCAGTAACTATCATCGGCTTAGAGACAACCTCCCCGGTAAGTGGGTCGATTTCACTGGTGTAAACAATTTGGTCGTCTACATCCATCGAGGTTCGGCCAATGACCGAGAACCCGTTGGCGTTGTAAGCCATTTGAATTCGGAAATGGTCGTTTCCAATCAAATCAACACATGGATCCCACTTGCCTTGCATCGAAAGATACGCAGGGTCTAGATTTCCACAGCCTTCGTGGGGGAGGGTTTCACGGAATCTTAGGTAAACGGTAACTGGACCGAACCCATCCGGTAAGAAACTGTCTGGGTCCTCTCGCAATAATTGTGGGCTAAGAGGTGAAACATTTGCTTTCAAACAGCCGATCGACTCATCATCGTCCAATTGGCCATCGTTATTTCCATTAGCATCTCGATCAGGGATTCCATCGCCATTTCCATCATAGAAACATAGGTGAGACTTATCCGGTTGAGGTTCTGGTAAGGAAATCAATCCTGCATTCGGTGAAAGTGTTGCGATAACCTGTCGGTGCATAACACCCTCGAAATCTTGGCCTTCAAAAATCACATCGATCAAACCACCGTTCGGACTATTCGGTCCAGACAATTCCAATCCACCAGAATCTCTGATTGTGGCGGTTTTGTTATCGTCGGTTACCTGAGCTGTGAAGTCCCATCTATCGCCGGATTGGCGAATATTTGGATCTGCACTAATGACATTCAGGTAAGTTCTGGAAACGACCCAAACGCTTTGGCTTGCGATGTTTCCTTTCATCGATCTATCGCCCTCGTATTCGAATTGCAAGGTGTAATTTCCGAGTGAATCCCCTGGGTTAATATCGAATGGTATCGCAAAAATCCCCAAATCATCGGTGAAATTTACTCCACTTCGTCCATCGAAAGACCAAGCCCAAGAAACTGGAACTCCTTTTACAGGTTGTAAGGAATTGTCGAGAAGTCTTGCTTCGATAATGGTCGAAGTGTTTCGATATAAGCGCGGTACACTAGTCATCTGGAACTGGGTGGTTCCAACTATTGTTACGTTGATATATGCTCCAGTTGTCGCTAAAGTGGTTGAATTTCCAGTAAAGTAATATGCGTTATTTGTGAAATCTACTCTAAGGCCATATGTTCCGGCAGGGTACTGGGAATACCAAGTCCAATTATACTCGAATGTGGCATTCCCGTCCTTCATCACAGGCCTTTGAGTATACGCTGTCTCTTGGCTACCTGCGAACTCTCCATTATGGTCGATATCGACCTGGAGTGCGATTGGGTCTTGATCCCATGCATCGTGGGTTCGGTTGGTAACGGTTCCATTAACTTCTAATGAATCTCCAGTATTCATTTCTGGGACGATTTCACAACGGATTGGGCTGCTTGGGTCAGTTGGGTCGATCGGCCCACAAGGTGGTAGGTCCGAATCTCCGCCGTTGACCAAAGCGATTCTCCAATCAAAATTCGTATTATTATCGACCCTGATGAATCCTCTCAATCGTGTTGCCTCGCCGGTCAAGTTACTTAAGTTTCCATCCCACAAACTTGGATAGGGTTTCAGCACCTTTGCTTCAGCATATGTTACGTTCCAATAATCGAGCGCTTGTTCGTTGAAAAGGGTCGCCCAATTCCCGAAGGTACCATCGCCATTATTGACGGTTCCATCCCAATAGTAAACTGCATTCGTTCCGTTTACGACCATTTCGCCTTCGATATTCATGCGGTGCATGATTCGAACCGGGAATGGATCTGTAGAATCTCCATTGAGGTATGGGAATGGCCATTCATCAGCAAGACTAGGATTCACGAATGCTGTAATCTCAATATCGCCTGCTGGCAGACTGGTATTGGTATAATTATAGCGAAGTGGAACTCCAGCCCCGTCGACCAAAATATCGTGGGTCTTGGAAAGATCGTTCCAAACAATCTCTTCGTAACCACCGGAAATTATTCCTACGCCATTATCCATGGTTGAATTCCATCTAACCTGTTTCCAAGTTCCATTCGCTCCTAGATTTTGAATGAAGGTCAATGAAGCCCAGCCATCATCGTCGGTTCGGTAACCGTCACCGCCGAAGCCGGAGTAATTCGATGGTACGGATCTATTACCGAAAGGACCTCCGACAATTTCGAAGGTGATCGGAGCGTGATTTACTCTATTATCATAGAATCCTCGGGACCAATCTGCCACATAATGTGCTTTGAAATCGAGCCAGAATGGTTGTTCATCGCTGCGGAAATAAGTCCAAGCCGAATAGTCGACGGTGAGGTTTGCTTGACATCCGATCATATAGGATTGAGATTGGTTACCGTTGAATGCAAACATTTCGGTAACTTCTGCAAAGACTCTGTAGGTGGTATTATCGCCAACAACTAGACTTTCTGGGTAGAGAAATTGACCGACGGTGAAATTACCCCATTGGTTGGTCAATACATCGATTGTCTCGATCGCAGTCGTATTGTTTCCAGTCCATTCGATATGAACTTGGACCGGAAGGTTTTGAGCCGGTTCAAGGGTTGAACTGACCGGATTAATCCAATCGACGTGCCCACTAAAAATCGATGGGCTTTGAGCATCGAGCCATAGTGTATCAGGCAGATTCATAGTGATAAAGGTCGGTGCTTTGTCATCAGCATCCAATTTGCAATCATTATTGTGGTCCCAATCGCTCGATTGTGAACCTGAATAACAAGGATCTGAAGTTTCTCCTTCCTCGAGATGGTCCCAATCGCTGTCAATGCGGCCATCGTCATCATCGTCATTATCGATAGCATCCGGGCCTGTGCTCGGGTCCAAAGGATTGGCGATAGCGGTTCCTTGACCATAATCATCGTGATCCCAAGGGTTGGTTGATTCAGCATCGAAACGGAGTGGCCAAAGTAGCACTTCGTCCACGTCTCTCATTCCATCCTCGTCATCGTCATCGTCGATATCGTCTCTTGTACCGTCGTTATCGTGGTCGAAAGGCGCGGTTATCGAGATTGCGGCCTCGACTAAATTCGGGATACCGTCGCCATCGAAGTCATCATCAGCCCAATCGACAATTCCATCATTATCGTGGTCGAATGGATGTTGTTCTTCACCTTCGAAACAACCGGCCATCAACTCTTGTTGAGTATCTGGAACCCCATTATTATCGTCGTCGAAATCTTCGGAATCGGGGACTCCGTCATTATCGTTATCGACATCGTAATATTTTGGAGATTTCAAACCTTGACTCATTTTTCCTTTATCCCAAACCGCTTGGAACCAACCATCGCCATCGACGTCTTGGTCGTTACCGTCATCGTCGTTATCGTTACAATTGGTTCCATTGAAGAAATTGCCATTGTCTTGACCGTCGTCGTTATCCAGATCATCATCAGAATCTACTTCGAAATAATCCCAAAGTCCATCGTTATCATCATCTACATCGTTGAAATCATAGAGTGAATCATAATCGTCATCCAAATCTACGGAATCGTTGGTGAAATCACCATCGGTATCTCCGTCGACATCATTCTTGACCAAATCGGCTCCAAGTTCGTCTGGGAAATTGGTATTGGTACTATTTGGCCCGTCAAAATTCCATTGCCAAGCACCGGTGTCTAATCCAATCCAAGTTAAGAATGCGTCACGGTTGTTGGTGATATCAGTATAGCTGATCGCACTATCGGTTGAACCATCGCCACCGAAATCATAATGCCAACAACCACCAAGTGCGCCTGCGGTACAAGACCAGTCGTTATTACCGCCAGATCCAGCAAAGTTTCCTTGGTTGAAAACCGCATCTGGGCGGGTTGAATAAGGGGAACCCCAATTTGCATTAGTGCCGGTTAATGGCATATGGTAGGCAACCGCGTAGCTATAACCGCAAGTATATCCTGTACCTAGATTGCCTACGGTCCAACCGCAAGAAGTCATATTGATGGTACCACCCATCTTTGGATCGTCTACATCGTATAATCCATCATTTCCTTCGTCTTGGTCCCACCAATCCGGCATTCCATCGCCATCTTGGTCGGTATCGATTCCGTTGATTAGAGAATCTCCGTCGGCGTCAATATCCCATTCGTTTCCGCCATTATATGCGGACCAGCGCGTATACATGAACCAATAGAATTCTGGAACTGTTCCACCGGTAGGTGGGCTGGTAGTAGCATCGTATCCATTGTAATTCAATACAACATCTGCAAATGGATTTGCGGTGAATACCAAAGACCAGTAATCGAGTGTGTTATCGGCATATGCTTGGTCATCGGAGCTGCCATCGAGTGCTGCCCCGTCTCCTATCGGGTAGTAAGGGGTTGCATATGCATCGGAAGTATCGAAATCGACCAAACCGCAATTGCCATCATCTGGATCATATAAATCGGTAAGGCCGTCATTATCATCATCCCAGTCGATATCATTTGGTAAGCCATCACCATCGATATCGGAATCGACATCGTTTGGTCCATCGTCACGGTATTTACTACCGTTAATGGCGTGTAAATCGGCATCGTTATCGAAATCGCAATCCCAATCGATGTCGAGCATGTCGATGATTCCGTCGCCGTCATCGTCGACGTCATCCCAATTAGAGATCCCATCGCCATCCCAATCGTTGAATTGGGAGAATGATGCCCGTCGGGTCATACAGCGAGTATCTGGAGTTGCAGGGTTTGGATTTGCCATCGATGGACAAGTTGCCATCCATGCTTCTGAGTTCTTGTCGAGTGGAAATGAATCGTTTTCATTTTCGACTTGGTCGTCGTCCATATCGTATGCAAAGTCAAGTGCGTTTAATTCGGTTTGAACCGCATCGTCCGGTGTTGGATTGCCACCCATATCGGGGTCGAGCCAATCCCAAACTGCGTTGTAGTTTTTGTCGAATGGTCGCCAACGGTCATCGTCCAAATCGGCATCGTAATCCATCTCACAATCGATTCCGGCGATCCCATCGGTATTTGCACCAGGGGTTTGGTAAGGAGAGGTGTCCACTCGAGTATAATCGTTTAATCCGTCGCCGTTCATATCGATATTCCAGCATGTGTCTGGAATTCCGTCGTTATCGTCATCAGGATCCCACATGTCGAGAAGACCATCGTTATCGTCATCGGTATCTGCACTATCTGGAGTGCCGTCGTTATCGTTATCTGGATCGATAAAGTTTGGAATCCCGTCACCGTCTAGGTCGCCATCGACGATGTTTGTGAATGCAGGAGTCCCTGCTGCACCATCACCAGTAGTCCCACCGTCGAAATCGAAAACGTCGTTTGCATCAACTCTACTCGCTTCGAGCGTGATAAAATTGACACCTGCAGAATAGGTTCTATATTCATTGAATGACCAGGATCTATATGGGTTGTAATCGTTGCCGCTCGCGCTCATCAAAGTTGTTACAGAAGCATCGTAAGGGTTTTCGTCGTCAACGTCCAAAACGCCGTCGTTATCATCATCGTCGTCAAAATAATCCTGTGCGCCATCATTATCGAAGTCACAAGGCCAGCGGAATTGATCGATTCGGCCATCGTTATCGTCATCCTCATCGTATCGTCCAGAGCCAGATCCATCGGAATCCTCATCGGGAACACCATCGTTATCATGATCGTAAGGCAATTGGTCGGCACGGTAGCCAATTCCAACCGGACTGCCGGTCAGAGGGTGGATAATCGATGAGTCGAGATAGCGGTGCATGCTGACGTTTCGAGGGTCGAGGCCTTGAGCTTCAAGTGCATCATAATCGAGAGGTCCTTCGAGGATGCCGTCATTATCATCATCCCAATCATCGATATCTAGAACTCCATCGTTATCGTGATCATATGGGTCTGTTCCAAAGCAACCGTCAAAACGTTCGAGTAAATCGTATATTCCATCGTTATCATCATCAAGGTCATCCAAATCATTAATGCCATCGTTATCGTGATCGTCTGCTCGTGATTCTTCCAATAACAAGCCATAACCTGCGTTCAAATCCAAAATAGAATGATCTGTGATAGTTCCATACATGGCTCCAGGATCAGCCCAAGCTAAATCCCAAAGAGCATCGTGCATCTCTAGTCCTGCTGACGAAGACATTCCTCCGTCCCATTCACCTTGCCCACCTTGATCGGTCGACTGAGCTTCGCTCAGAGCGAGGGGTTGTGCACCCTTGAGTTGCATATCGGGGGAGGTAGGTTCACTAAGATCTGCGATCATTGCTAGCCATGTGCTTGTAATCATCAACAATACAATTCCTACCGATACGGTGGACTTGCGACGTTGGTTGATTTTCTGGTCATATTGTCTATTTGAGAGCATAACAACTTCTCCGGAACTATTTGGTGAATAACACCCCCTATATCAACCGCGCTTCGCGTATGGGCAAAATCGTATCACGGACGGCTTCGCGTATCACTTTCCGAACAAGTGATACCATTACCGATATATCGATGAAAAATAAGTAGGAAGGGGGAGATTTCACCGGGGGCTAACCCCCGATGAAATCAGCAAACCCGACACGAAGACGGGTGTGTTACGACTGTTGATCACTTCAATCAATAGTTTCAAACTTCAAATTCGTCGAGGATGCCGTCATTGTCGTCATCATCGTCTTCCTTGTCGTCGACACCATCGTTGTCGTGGTCGAACTGACCGGTTAGGCTGTTGCCGTCGTTGACTTCGAACCAGTCAGATAGGCCGTCGTTATCGTCGTCCGTGTCTGCCATGTCCCAAATTCCATCGTTGTCGTGGTCGTAGCGGTAAGCGCCGGTAGCGCCGTTCACTTCGTCTACGTCGAGGATGTTATCGTTGTCATCGTCGTCATCAACTGCATCATTCATGCCATCGTTGTCATGGTCACGGCTGCGGTCTTCACCAGCATCCATTATACCATTACCATTAGAATCTTCCCAATCGTTGCGGTTGTCGATACCGTCATTATCACGGTCGAGGTCTACTGCGTCGTCGATTCCATCGTTGTCATGGTCATAGATGTTGGTGGTATCATCGCCATCTTCGGTTTCCTCACGGTCATCGATTCCGTCACCATCGTCGTCGTTGTCTTCAGCGTCGTCGATGCCATCGTTGTCGTGGTCGTTTGGATTCTGATCGAGATCGTCTGGGATGCCGTCATTGTCGTCATCATTGTCTATCTCGTCCGGGATTCCGTCACCATCATTGTCGTTGTCGCCATTTTGCTCCTGGTTGTCCAGCTGCTGACCCTGTTGCTGCTCGTTCTGTTGACCCTGTTGGCCTTGTTGGCCGTTCTGAGTCTGTCCTTGCTGCTGTTGGTTCTGACCGTTTTGGCCGTTTTGGCCAGATTGGTCTTGTCCGGACTGGTCGCCTTGCTGGCCGCCTTGTTGGCCGCCTTGTTGCTGTTGTCCCTGTCCGTTGTCTTGCTGCTGTCCTTGCTGGCCCTGCTGACCTTGCTGTCCTTGGCCCTGTTGGCCGGATTGGCCTTGTTGACCGGACTGCTGTCCTTGCTGGGATCCTTGACCTTGCTGTCCACTTTGGCCTTGTTGGCCTTGTTGGCCTCCTTGTCCTTGTTGTCCTTGCTGTCCTTGTCCTTGTCCTTGACCTTGTCCTTGACCTTGTCCTTGACCTTGTCCTTGACCTTGTCCTTGACCTTGTCCTTGACCTTGTCTTGTCCTTGACCTTGTCCTTGACCTTGTCCCTGACCTTGTCCTTGACCTTGTCCTTGACCTTGTCCTTGACCTTGTCCCTGACCTTGTCCTTGACCTTGGCCTTGGCCTTGGCCTTGGCCTTCGCCTTGGCCTTCGCCTTCGCCTTGTCCTTGGTCTTCGGATTCGCCACCGCCTTCGGTTTCGCCATTGCCAGTTCCAGCATTGGACTCCTGATAATCAGGGTCGTATGCATCTGGGATGCCGTCTCCGTCGGAATCGCTGAACTCGCCGTCATTAGGATCGGTTGGGTATTGATCGACATTGTCGTTCTTACCGTCGCCATCCGTGTCGGCGTTGTTCGGGTTAGTACCCGCTGCGTATTCCTCGGCGTTGGTTAGACCATCACCATCGGGGTCACCGCTGCCATCAGAGGCATCGGTAGGGGAAAGTCCGTTATTGACTTCCCATCCGTCTGGTAATCCATCACCATCGCTGTCTGCGTTATTCATGTTTGTACCGTGGTTCTGTTCCTCAGCGTTGGTTAAACCATCGCCGTCCCAATCTGCTCCACCATCGGCGGGGTCGAGAGGGTCGGATCCGTCACCGCTTACTGCACTAAGTGCAGAAAGTGCGAGGAAAAGTGCCACAAGCATGCTTACAATTTTCTTATTCATTTTCATTTCATCTCCAATTATTTCAATTTAGATAGAGAACCCGCTGTTCTCTCTATCCGAACTCATCCCTGAACTGGCCAGGATAAAAGATTCGGGATTACGATGGAGCTGACGCCGATTTGAATCAGCGTGTAGGGGGGCAAAAGGGCACAACACGGCGTTGTTCAAACGCTCGTGCGCTACTGCAAATAGGTTCGCAGTTCTACGATTTTGTACCTTGATATTATATTCTGCCTTTTTCTCCAAATTCATCGTTTTTCACGGGTCGGTCTTAGGGAACCCAATGTTCCCTCTGACAGTAGCAGCGATGCCCGACCTATTTGAACAGCGCGATTGAATGATTCATGAGAATTTCTTCATCATCGACCGGTGTGGACCAATCCCGGATATGCTGTATTCTTCATCGATAATAAACCATCCTTGACTTTGATAGAAGTCTATCGCTCCGATTCGGGCTTGAAGAAAGCCGACCTTGGCATCGTATGAGGATTCCAATTTTGCCAAAACTTCAGCCGCGTATCCTTTTCCGCGGTGTTCTGTCAATGTTCACATTTGCCTAATTTGAATAGCCGGCCTATTTTCTTCATCCGACAGCGGCCCGAATGCTGGGCAATGTGCTGCTCCTGGCCCGGCATGGTCGGCTTGGGAACCATCGGAATCAGCGGCGATCAAATGAGCACGTCCTACGCTTACAATTTTATTTTCTATCTCCACATAGGCGTGTGCTGCTCCAAAATCATCAGATAATATTTCAGCACCTCTCTCAAAACCCAAGGGCTTGCGTAAAACCTCAAATCTACAATCATAATATTCGACTGTCGGGGTCCATCCAGTTAGACAATAATGTATCATCGGTTTCACCAGGTAACAATCAGGGCAAAAATAGCCAAGAAGGGATAAAGAACAAGACCAACAATACCGCCGATACCAAGAGCCTTTTTAGCGGTTGAAAACCCGACTATCAGTAAAACTAATGCTGTTATTGGGGCAATGAAACACATCGCCCCGGTAATATCTGAAGCTAGATAATGCAGGTCTTCTGAAGAGGTTTCTTCATAGGGTTCAGTAAAAGAGATTGAAACTGCATTATATACCGATTCGCCGTGGTCGTTTCCATCATCGAACTCCATTATTCCGGTTTTTGAAGAATAGTTTCCAACTTGATCGAATTGGTATTCATCCCCCTCCCAATTTTCAATCCAAATTGTAATCGAATCAAGACTATTTCGACAACTATAGTATTGGCCCGAGTTCGTTGGAATTGTAACCCAGCAATAATCGATAATCATTCCCTCGGGGGCCAAAAGGCTGCCTGAATAATTTGTCCCTTGTTCTTGTGAGAGGGTAATTTCCTCGGTTACCCCATTGTAATCATATGATGGCTCGGAAGATATTGCCAGCAATAACGGGACTAAGAGAAGCAGAGTGGGAATACCTGCTCCGATGAAAAATTGCTTCCAAGAAAATGGTGGTTTTTCCATCACCATCCCAAGAGGAATACCAACTCCGGGTTGGAGTTGGCCAGTCAATTGAGGGGTGCCGGTGAACATGGTTTGTTGCATAGGCTCTTCTTTTGCAATATTGATTTCAATCGATTGTGGAGGTGGTTGCATAATTCGACTCTCCTATATTATTATTAGATGTGCTTCCAAAGGGTCGTGAAGGATACTATTGCCAAAATTGGATAGGCCAATAAAGACGCTATCCCGCCATATCCTAAGCCCTTTCTACCACTAGAAAGGCCGACTCCAATAAATGCTATTGATATAAGTGGATACGCTAAACAAATTCCTCTTATCAGATTGACTACCAGCATGAAAGCCGGTGCTTCTGGCTCTAATGCTTCGTCGTAAGTAGTCAATTATCAAAAGTAATCACTCCTGATTCTTTAGAATATTCACCCACTTGGGTATTTTGAGCGGTAGCCCTTTCTTCCTTATAGAGGACAAAAGATGATTTGAAATTATCGCACCAATAATTGAAATCGGTTTGTTCTTGGTCCTCGATGACAACTCTACAATGGTCGATTACTAGGTGATCTTCCAGCTCAAAGTTTGCAGAATAATTGGTACCTTCGCTTTTTACCAATTTGAATTCATTGGTTTCGGTTGGCGCACCCCAGTCCGGTTGTTCCATGCCATTCAGCAACAATATAGGAGTGACCAAGAGCATTATTGGGACCAGAGCCCCAATTGCAAAATGTTTCCATGTGAATCCAACCGGTTCATCAGAAATAATTGCTATGTTCTGGGTAGGTGGAACAACGCCAGATATTTGCGCGGGGGTGGTGTTCGGTTCTTGCATCAATCCAATTATTATTCGCATTATCTATAATGCTGGTGCCGGTTTTCAGCCCCTTAACCGTTGAGGCGCGTTGAAATATGACTGGCCAATCGGGTGGCTGCTGCACGGGTGTCAGAGCGGCTATGAGCGGGATTGCAGATCCTGAGACCTGAGTTCAAATCTCAGCCTGTGCTCCAACTTCTTTTATTGAATAGTTATGTTACGAAGTTGGAGCACATGCTTGGGTTCGCACTTCCTTTTTTCTANCTTGGGTTCGCACTTCCTTTTTTCTAAATATAATTGTACTCAGTCCAGTACTCACCCTCAGCCTGTGCCCAATAATTTTATTGAATAGTTATGTTATGTAATTTGAGTGTATTGGGTTTCAATGACTTAATTTGATATGACTGAGTGGCCATCCTATTCCCGTTAGGGAAGTACCAATCTGATTGGAGGACCAAAACATGCCCTCATTAAATTCCAATATTGGCGAAGTTGGCCGCGGATTTGCTGCTTTTTTGGCACCTCCACCCGAAGGAACTGTTCGATTTTCGGTCGGCCAACCTAATTTCCGCACCCCTGATGTGATAGTTGATTGTGCTAAGGCCGCGTTAGATGAAGGCCAACATGGCTATACTCGGTCTCAAGGTAGTGAGAAAATTTGTTCGGCTGTCGCCACCCATCTTGAAAAATATGATATTTCGACCGATGCAAATGATGTTGTAATCACCCCCGGATGCAAACAAGCGTTGCTTTATGCGATGATGTCTTGTTTGAATCCCGGCGATGAGGTTTTGTTGCTGGCACCTGCTTGGCCATCTTATGATGGGATGTTGAAATTGATAGGTGCAGTCCCAATACACGTTCCTGTCAGCCGGGACAATTACCATCCACGAATGGATTTACTCGAAGCGGCGGTTACGCCAAAAACAAAAGCAATTCTCATCAATTCTCCCAATAATCCAACCGGCGCGGTTTATTTCCCTGAAGAAATCGCCGCGATTACGGCTTTAGCAGTTGAATATGACATGTGGATTTTCGATGATATGATCTATTCGGACCTGGTTTATTCGAACCACACCTACGTCTCACCGGCTACTTTCCCGGGCGGGATTGAGCGAACTTTAACCATCGGTGGATGGTCGAAGATTTGGGCGATGACAGGCTGGAGATTAGGCTGGATCACCGGTCCCTCTGCAGTCATGGAGGCGGTAAAAACTTGCCAGGCGAGTTCTGCTAGCCACGTTCCTACCTTTTTGATGGATGCAGGAGTGGTAGCATTGGGATTGGCCGAAGAACCAAAAAAATTCCTAGAAGATTTTAGCGAACGAAGAGATATCTTCCACGCTTTACTCGAGGAGATCCCCGGAATAAATGCTCCAAAACCAGAAGGCGCGTTTTACATTTTAGCCGACATTACCGAAACCGGAATGGACGATATAGAATTTGCAACCAAAGCGCTCGAAATAGCAAATGTTCAAGTGATCCCCGGCTCATTGATGCCGGGCGGTGAAGGTTTGATCAGAATGAGCTATGGCACCGATTTAGAACAGATTTACGAAGGTTGTAAACGGCTCAAGACTTGGCTTCAGGGCTGATTTTGTACACCGCGCCACTATGGTCAAATGTACCATAGTATAGATTTCCATCAGGGCCTGCGGTTATCGGTAGTGGGGTTCCAACATCTGAAGCAAAAACGGTCACTTCACCGACCCATCCTCCACTAGTATTGGTAAAATCGATTCTTACGATTTGATGGCCACGCGGAATTAATGTTGCCCATGAGCCGTATACAGTTCCATAAATGGTATGATTATCACCAGGAAAATTTGCAGGCCTTGTCGTCAATCCGTTGAGAGAAGTATGGGGGGTCCACCAAGCGATTGGTGCTTCTGTTCCATCAGGATTGGGATCTTCTGGCGATTCGACTAGCCAGCCATAATCCGCGCCTTCGACCAAGAGGTTTACCTCTTCTACCGGGAAGCCGTCACCCATTGCATCTTGACCATTATCGCTGAATAAATACCCTATATCATCGATCCAAATTCCATCAAAGGAATTCCTAACCCCGCTGGCAAGCACGCCGTGGTCACCGGTTTGTACATCGACCCAAAGCAACGCAGCATTGTGTTCATCTGCTTCGTCGCAGAGGTTACAAGTACTGCCAGCGTGCCAAATCAAAGTACCGTTTGGCAGCAGGTTTACGGCATTGGTTTGATGGTTGCCCGATTTTATCCCATCGACTAAAACCGTTTTATTGCTGAGATCTAAATCGTATCGGGTCAAACTTCCTTTTTCGGAAACCACCATGTATTCATCGGTGAAAACCAAGCCATGCGGGTAGTTGAGTCCGTCGAGAATTACCTCGCCATCGACCGTGATAATCCGGCCTCCGTCCCGGTCGCATACCAATAATTCGTCTTGGTGGAAAACCAAACAGGTTGGACCGCCCAAACCGGAGGCGATCTCTTCGACCTCGAATCCAGCGATTGGGTCCGCGACCATAACGCCGGCGTACGGGTAAATTTCCCGGGCCATTATCAAGAAGATTAATCCGATGACGGCCGGCAAAATATCCCGGCGAACTTTCATAGTCAAAGCCTCAGAAAGGGGAGCGGTATTCGCTAACTTCAGAGCTGATTCTCAACAATTGATTATACTTTGCAACCCGGTCGGACCGGGCTGGTGCGCCGGTCTTAATCTGACCGGCACGTGTTCCGACCGCCAAGTCGGCAATGGTCGTATCCTCGGTTTCTCCAGAGCGGTGACTAACCACTGAATTGAAGCCATGCGAGTTGGCTAATTCCATAGTTTCCAAGGTTTCGGTAATGGTTCCAACCTGGTTGACTTTCACCAAAATCGCATTTGCAGCTTTCGATTCGATCCCCATGGCTAATCTTTCGGCTTGAGTCACGAATAAATCATCTCCGACCAACTGAACCTTATCACCAATATCTCGCATGCAATGGGACCAAGAACGCCAATCGTCCTCGCCAAAGCCATCCTCTATCGATAAAAGTGGATATTCATCAACCCATGTGGCATAAATATCCGAAAGTTCTTCGCCGGTTAAGTCCTTACCATCTATATGATACCGGTCTTCAGAGAAAAATTCAGTTGAAGCTACGTCCAAAGCGATACCGATTTCATCGGTGCTATAGCCTGCGCCCTCGATTGCTCTAACCATATATTTGAGGCCGGTTTCATTGGTTGGTAGATTTGGAGCAAAACCTCCTTCGTCGCCCACTCCGCCAAGGAGTCCATCGGTTTTGAGTTCCTGTTTGAGTGCGTGATAACATTCAACTCCGGCTCTAAGCGCCTCAGGGAATGTGTCGAATCCGTGAGGCATTACCATAAATTCTTGAACGTCTACATTTGATGCTGCATGAGCACCACCATTGAGAATATTTAGCATTGGAACTGGCATTTGACCACCAGCAACCCCGCCGATATACCTCCAAAGAGGGAGTTCGTGAAGGGCTGCTCCTGCGTGAAGACAAGCCATCGAAACTCCGAGCATTGCATTCGCACCTAGGTTAGCCTTGTTGGGAGTGCCATCGAGTTCGATCATAATCTCGTCAATGGCCTTTTGGTCGTCGACAGGCATGCCGATCAAGGCTTCTTGGATTGGTTCGAGGACATTGTCGATCGCATCTTCAACTCCTCTTCCGAGCCAACGATTCATATTGCCATCACGTAATTCTATCGCTTCATGAGCGCCTGTCGATGCCCCGCTTGGAACGATAGACCGGCCAAATAAAACCCCGCCAACATAGCAATCTACCTCAACGGTCGGGTTACCACGACTGTCAAGGACCATTCGAGCATCTAAACCGGAAATGATGTCAGACATGTAAGTGCCTCTAATCTCAGGGGAAGCGGTCTCTGTCTTTGAATGAAACCCACGAATCTCAGGCTTTGTTAAGCCATCTCATCCAATTTGCAATCGCCGATTGAACTTCTGGAATTTGGTGGGCTTCGATACAATCTCTAGTCCAACACAATTGTTCTTGTTCTGGAGTAACTGAAAATAATTCCCCTTTGAATAGTAATTCGGGATCTTTTGGGTCGATTTGCTTGCGCCGGTCTTCGATAAAACAATGGATCAGGCTTCTTGGATAATGGCGAATGATTCCAAGTAATGGTGAGCAAAACACCAATGAAGAATTCAAGAAAATCAACGACTCCCCTGATGTTTCATCAACCTCGTGCCCTTCGATTTTACAACCGTCCAGCATCGCAGCAACATCCAATTGATACCAATCGTGAAATGTATTGCACATCTCAAGATTTACCACATCGTCGAGAAATGCTTGAACCGCTGCCATCGACGCTGATTCTTGAGGGCTCATCATTCATCCTGACCCGCTGGGGTCTTTTGAAGGCGATGGTGCAGTTAAATGGATAAATGCTCTGTGAAAACATTGATAATGGCGAAGTCTTTTGCTATTAAATCGGCAATATTGTTAATTCCGCATATCGGAAAGAGTCATTTACAATAATACAATAAAAATGGGATATCTTTATTGAAATCGGGGGTTTGGGCACCTTCATATACGGAAAGCGGTACGGCCGCTCATGGCTCGTATCGCTGAGATAGACCGCACCATCCTCGCCGAACTTCGCAAAAATGGCAGAATGTCTTTTGTCGACCTCGCAAAGCTTGTCAGCGCAAGTGAGAGGACCGTTAGAACCCATGTTCGAAGAATGGAAGAACAGGGGACAATCCGTGGCTATACCGTCAGAGAAGGCGGGGTTGGATTAACTGCATTGATCCGAATCAAGGTCAGCCCAGGGGCTGAAATTGGCAGCTTTGCTGGCGAGATTACCGGGTGGGACGGTGTTGAAATCGTCTACGAGGTTTCTGGTGAAGCAGATTTGATCGCTTTGGTTCATGTCGACGATACCATGGCTCTTCGCTCCCTTCTCGATAAGATGTGGATGGCAGCACCATCCGACATCGCTTCTACTACCACAGAGTTGGTTTTAGAGCAATATTGACTTCACTTTATTGAGGGTCAAGGTTATTCGCAATGGTAGATTCGAACTCGTTATGCGAACTGGTGCTATACTAGCCACCCTCCTGATTATCACCGGTAGTTTGGCCGGTTGTTTCCAAGAGGATGTCCCTGTTGCCCCACCGGTTGAAGAGGAGGCTCCCACCGGCGTTTTCGTCACCGGTCCTGATGGTTTGCCGGTAAATGTTCCAGCGATTCCAATGACTTTCCAGTTCAGCGATGTTGGAGAAACCGGCCCTGAACCAAGCATCGGTATCACATCGAGTGGTTGTGTTTTCTTTATTGCGATGGAGAAGGTTATGCGCTCATGTGATTATGGCGCATCTTGGGTTAATTCCGCAGATATTGCTTCTGCCCCTTCGACCAGCGACCCATATGGGTGGGTCGACCCGATTACAGACCGAATTTTCAATGTTCAAATGGTTGGTTTAGCAACCACTTGGATCGCATTTAGTGATGATGACGGCGAGACTTGGGTCGGTAACCCACACGACTCCGGCCCTGTGCCATTAAACGACCACATCAAGTTGGGGTCGGGTCCTTGGACCGATGATGGCTATGGCGTGCCTGGCCAAATGAGTCCTGCTTACGAAGAAGCGGTTTATTTCTGCTACAACAAATTGGCTGGAATTTTTTGCTATACAAGTTTTGATGGCGGCGCCTCTTTTGATATCGGCGGCCAAATCTATGGCCTGGCCACCACAAACGGCGGCTTACACGGAGCGATTACCACCGCTCCGGATGGCACGGTCTATGTAACTCCAAGGGTTGCAACACCAACCGTTATCCTTTCCAAAGATAACGGATTTTCTTGGGAAACCAGAACTATGGGTGAGGACGTCAACACCCCTAACCCTCGGAAAAATACCGAGGTTGGAACCGATACTGAATCCAATGCGTACCATATTTGGACCGGCGCAGATTCCGGGGTTTACATGTCTCGCAGCACCGACTCTGGCGATTCTTGGGAGCAGGAAAGCATCAGGATTAGCCCGGTCGAAGTAATCTCATCTACCTTCCCTCAAATCGATGCTGGAGATCCTGGTCGAATCGCTATCACTTATCTTGGTAGCGAAGACTCGGACGCACTAGGTCAACCTGGGCTCGATGGAGGAGAATGGGGTGGTAACCCTCATTACGCAACTGCAAATGTTAGCTATTATCTCTATGTAACTTACAGTTTGAACGCTCTCGATGAAAATCCAGTTTTCCACACCTATCGGGTATCGACCGACCCGGTTCAAATTGGCGCAATCTGTCTCAATAGCGGTGATTGTAGAGATATAGGTGGTTCCAATCGAAACCTTTTGGATTTCAATGATTTGCACATCGACCGTGATGGCCGGGTATACGTTGCATTCGCTGACGGCTGTACCGGAGATTGTGCAACTATGGAAGACCCTCAACCCGAAGACTCTCGCAGTCGTCTCGGCTCGGTTTACTACCTTGCTACAGGACCTAGTTTGTACGTTGGCCAGCCTGAACTCGAAGCATTATTGTGAACTCAAGCATTATCGGTTTTAGAATCGAAAATCGAAGAATCGTCTTTGAAGGTTTTGAATTCCAAATGGTTTCCACTGGGATCTTTGATTAAAAAGGTCATCTGCTCACTAGGTAAGCCTTCATGGCGAGTATAAGGTCCAATCATGAAATCTATTGTAACCAGTTTCGCTTTGAGCATATGCCATTCATCCCATTCCATAACCAAACCAAAATGGAGTGCGGGGGCAGTTTTTCCGTCAGGGGGATCGGTTGCAATCGCTGGCATCTTTTCAACCAATTGAGCTAACGAACGATTTTTCTGAGATTCTTCCGGTGGTACAACCGAGAACTTCGGTGTAGAATTTAATCGATTCCTCGATATTATTTACTAGGAAACCCAAATGGAATGGCCTCAGTTTTTTGGGGGGAGAATAATCGATGCCGCAGGTCTTGCAGACATCGTTCTCATCCCAATCACATTGGCGCCGACAGCCCGTCATTTCAAAACCTCAGTTTTTCCATTTCACCGAGCAACCGATAGATTCGGTTCGGTTGATCGTCGGTTGGCTGCCTAGCGATAAAGCGTCCATTGCATCATCTAATTCGCTGGTTGTCGCATCGTTTGGATTACGAGGTGAATCGTCGAGACGGCCGCGATAAACCACGACTCCATTCGAATTTATTAGATAAAATTCAGGGGTTCTCAATGCTCCCCAAGCACTTGCAACCGCTTGAGATTCATCGTAAAGATAAGGATAAGGCATGCCTTTTACAGCCCTTTTTTGCATATTTTCAAACGAATCGTCTGGATAATTATCAGCATCGTTAGAATTTATTCCGACAAAGCCCATCCCTAATTGCTTAGCCTTGTTGGCCGCTTTATCGATACGGCTGATATTGCCAATAACATATGGACAATGATTGCATTCAAACACTACAACCGCGCCGTTAGCACTCATTATTTCATCCAATGAGAGCATTCCTTCTCCATTCGCATTTGCCAAGCGAAAACCGCTGACCTCATCCCCAGGCTCATATCCCATGGTTAGCCGAAGTGGGCTCAGCCATATCACATAGTCGCTATCGCCATCTCGCACTCTTCGAGGCGGCGGCGGGCTACTGCGTTATCGGCGTCTATCGAAAGAACGCCTCTCCAAGCCCCGAGGGCTTGGTCGAATCTATTTCCACCATGATGGATTGCAGCAATATGTAATCGAGCATCCAAATGGTCGCCATTACATCTAACCGCGGCTTCGAAATCTGCCAATGCTGAATCTTCACGGCCCCAATCGAGATAGAGCAGGCCACGCTGATGCCAAGCATCGGTATGGTTCGGTTCTAAGCGCAAGGCTTCGTTGAGTGGAGCTTCGGCTTTTTCGGGCCTTTCCATGGCGATATAACATGCTGCTAATTGGGTCAATGCATGGTGGTGATGTGGCGCGGTAGCGACGATTTCCTCAAGGTCATCTCGAGCATGAGTCCATTGGGATTGCATCATATTTGCTTCTGCTCGACGCAGTTTTGCTAATCCTAATCCGGGTGCGATTTCAAGCAGGGTATTCGCATCGTCCAAAGCCGCCTGAGCATTATTTAGACCCATGTGTAAACTGCAACGATTGAGTCGGGCTCTGACGTGGAGATGGTCGGATTCTAGTGCTTCATTAAAGTGGGTTAATGCGTTTTTTAGGTGGCCTTTTCTTGCTGCGATATTGCCTCGAACATAGGACATGATCGCTCCTTCTCCTCTGATCGATGCCGCATCGATATGCTGGGTTGCTAGTTCAAGGTCGCCCTTATCGAGTGCTAAGAGGGCGGATTCTGCCGCTGCACTCGGGTCTTCATCATCCATCAATCGGCGAGCGCGGGTAAGTGTTTCTTCGGCTTTTTCGGTTTGGCCCAACAGTCGTTGAACCCGTGCCAATCCTAGCCAAGCGATACCAGACTCTCTATCGATTGCCAATGCTTCCTCAAATGAGGTCGCGGCATCGGCCAATAGAGATTGGTCGGTGATTCCTGAACCGTCCCTCAGGTGGTCTGCTTTTGCGAGATTCATTCTGCCTTCAACTACGAAAATATCTGCATGTATCACCGTTTCAGGGGTTGCGTTGAGAATATTCCACGCCTCGGTATGGCGCCCTTCCATCAATCTTCGACCGACTATTGCCGCTCGTAATTGGCCATCGTTCGGATTTCGACCAAGGCTCTTTTCCAAAGCGATATCGGATTTTTCAATCTCGCCAGCCGCTTCGAGTAAATCGGACTTTAACATGATCAATTCACAGCCTCCAGCATCGAGGGCAACCGCGTGAATCGCAGCTTTGAGTGCTTCGGATGAACGACCATGGCTTTGAGAGAGAATGTTTGCTCTAATCGCCCAAGCATTACCGTTTTGTCGGTCTAATTCCAAACAGTTATCGGCGCTTTCAAGTGCTTTCGGCATCTCATTAAGTGCGAATAGAATCTCTCCTCTCTTGCACCAATCATCACTGCGTGATGGGTCCTCAGCCAAAGCGCTTTCAATCGCTTCGAGTGCTTCGGATCGAGCACCAGCTCGGTCTCGTAATCCGGAAAGAAGTGAACGGTCTGCTGCGGTATCCAATCCAAGTGCTTCCAATCTCTTGACGTCTTTTTCTGCGCCATGGTCGCCAAGATTCGCCAAAAGATGAGCGTGTGAACGTAATAATTCTGGATTGTCTGGATTGAGTAATAATCTCGCTTCAAGCCAATGTCTTTGTTGAATTATATCACCAGATAAAATCGAACAATGCTCTAAAATCGAGAGGGTTAAATCATCACCTGGGAGGTCTTGATAGGATTGAAACAATAATTCTTGAGCCCGTATTATTCGGCCTGTTTCCAGTGCGATCAAAGCAACTTTTCTAGAATCGATTGGATTGAGTGTACTCATATCATCGATTGTTTCAATCAAAGAGATGACGAGTTTGGCAGGACCTGCGTCCATCAATGGTGAGGTTTTGTGATCTGCATCGATTTCGATGCTGGCGATTAGGGTTTCCAATGCAGCTAAAGAATCAGAATCGCCGTTTAGTGCTTCGAATGCTAAAATCGTCCCGTCGAGTTGAGGATGAGCAGCCCTCACCCCTTCAAATCCTGTGACCAATTTGTTAATACTGCCATCTATTGCATCGATTCTTTTTCCCATCAATGCTGAAGTCGATGCTTGAGCCTCTTGCAATAGGACCATTCCATCGCTCAATTCTTCCATCGCGGCATTGGTATGACTAAGCCACCAGCCCAAGCCTCCGCCTGCTGCGAATATTCCAAGGCCAATCGATACGGATATCGGGTCCATCACTTCCTAGCCGTTTGCCTGAGACTATATGCTCTTGGGCACCCTACGGGTGCGATGATGCGATTCGGCGCCTTGGGACAATCGGCCGAACCAGCACAAAAACATCATTGATTTTAGGTGACTTTCAAATGGTTGACCAAGTAGTGACGGGTAAGGTGGCTTTGATGTCTGAGGAAATCTGGTGGGCTCAGCGCGTTAAAGCGTGGGCTGACGAAGGATTCGATGTTGATGCCGTAATCGCAAGTTTAACCGAAGAAACTGCTCTTGCTAGTGAATTATTATTACAATATGAAGCCATGGTTGGGCGCAATCGAAATCTTCGAAGAAGAGTTATCGATTCTCCACTTACAAACGACGAAAGAGCATGGTGGTTAGAACGTTTAGATGTGCTTAGCAAAACCGAAAGCATAGCCGAGGAATGGAATAAAAATGCTAATTTGTATTTTCCATGGGAGCCGCTTATTTATCGTCATAAAGAAGAGTGGAGAGAAGCCGGTAATTCGACCCAATTACGTTCTTTAGAAAAAAGGCTCAACCATCTAGACTCATCGAGTATTCCGGCAACTGAACCGCTACTAATTTTATTCGGAGATCCTACTGCGGAGAACGCCATCTCGAATTTGATCGCCGAGATAGAACTGGAAGAATCGAGAAGAAGGTCGGTCATCAAAGACATGGTCGAATTATTGAATCGCGATAATATCGATGGCTCTCAAGCCTTAGAGATGGATATTTCAACTGGTCTAGAATACCTTTCGAAGCTGCAAAACGCCGCTGATTTAGTTCGATCAAATCGGCTCAAAATAGAGGCGGAAATTCGCCCCTTTGATTCGGAATTGGCTGGAAAAATGATTTCGAAAGATTCGATAGAAAGCTCTGAACAAATTGAAGCGGTTTCAAGTAATTTCCGCAGCAGGCTTTCAACTCTGAATCAAAATATAGGTCAATGGCGAAATAAAGGAATAAATTTTCCGCATTCCGATTTGGTCAAACCAGGCGAATTGCTCGATTGGGAAGCCGGTTTAGAGGAATTGGAAAATATAATCGAAATCCACCTTCAAGCCTTGCAGCGATTGAATGATTTCAAAACCCTTTGGCCAAACTCTGTCGATGAAGACGAATTATCGGGTAATTTAGATCGCACCGAGGAGTTGATCGATTTGGTCGATTCACTCGAGCAAGAATGGCGCCGGCTGGAATTGGATGGAATGGAAACTCTTGACACTTGGGAAATACGTGGCTTTGCAGTCGATCAATGGCGTCAAAGATTTAGCGAAGAACCCCGAAGCGCTTTTGCCTGGTTAAATGCAGAATTGCCGAGATATGAACGTGCCTTCATCATGGTTAACCAATTATCAAATCTAGATTCATCGGTTGAAAATAAGGACGAAGTCGAACGTAGAATTGCAATATTAAAAGAATATGAAAAGGACGACGACCTTCTCGAAGAGATGGAGGATTGGATAGATATTCAAACTCGAAGAGGTGCTCGTCATCGCGCTATGCTCGAACTGGAATGGATGGACTCATTAGCCAAAGGTTTGGTCGACGATGAAAATACCGCTGGATTAAATCTCGCTCAATTTGAGGATTTATTGGCGAATTCGAAACCTCGTCAATCCATCCCAATCGATAGATTGGCCTCGGGAATTATAGAGGAAATCGAAGATTGGAAACAAAATGGATTCTCGGTAGAGGTTATTTTGGCCGACCTAGAACAAAATCCGATGACTATAGCTCTGCGCATGTCAAATATGCGCCAAGGAATCGATGAGCACGAAAGGTTGAGAGAACGTTTAGAATCTATCGATTGGAGGAGAGATCCTGAATTATCAGTCGCAATCAACCTTGAACTAAGTCGCCCTGACCGCTTGGCAGCCCTTGCAACAAGCATTCCACAATTAATTCAAGATTTGGCAAAAAACCAAATCGCCGATGAACACTTCAAATTCATTGCGTGGAGGCCTAGAAAACAAAACCTCCCAATACTGATGCCGATTGCTCAAACGACCGAGGACGATGCAATGGAAGCCATCTTAGAGGAGATGGAAACTCAATCAGAACCGGAAATTGAACCTGAAATTGAAACGGAAACAGCACCGGAACCTGAAATTGAAACGGAAACGGCACCTGAACCTGAAATTGAAACGGAAACAGCACCTGTACCACTAAACAAAGAAGAACCAAAAGTTTTCAAACCTGTAAAGGGAGTGGATGGTTTTGATGAACTGCTGGAAATTTTAGGTCTTGAAAGCGAAGAAGACGTTCGTCGAAGCCTAGCTTCTCACGTAGGATTAGAACCTAGGGATATGCGGGTTGATCGTTTATTGCGATTAGCGCTAAGATTGATGCCAAAGGATGATGAAAACGATGAGGTGAGATTCGCCTTGATCGATGACTTGGCCTCCATGGCTGAAAAATTAACAACCTGGACAAGAATTAGGCTTGAAGCGCGCCATAGTTCGGGGACGGAAAATCTTCTCGAAGATTCATTAAAATTAGGTTTAGCGTTGCAAAGAATACCTGGCCCGGGGACTGCGATTCCGCTCGAAGCCGATGAATTAGATTTACCGGGATTCGATGATTTACCCGGTCTCAAACACGCGGTTCAAAATCTTGGAACTCGGATTTTACTCAGTCGTTCCGGTGGAGTAAATTAATCCATTAAGTCGCCCATTAATCCGTCTTTTTCATCGGTTGAGAGATTTTCTTCCCTAGGCCCTGCTTGAACGACCATCGGCGGAGGCGGCGGTAAAACCGCTGGTGTTGGTGTCATCATCGGTTGTGCCATCGTTGGAGGCGGTGGAGGCATCATCGCTGGCAGACCTTGAGCCATTGGTGGCGGTGGTGGCATCATTGTTGATGCCGGTGGTGCCGCGATAGGTGGTAAAGTCGGCGGTGGTGGTAATGTAACCGGAGAAGGCGGTGGTGTAGCAACCGGAGCAACCGTAGGAGGTGGTGGCTGTACAGCTGGAGCGGCTGCAGGAGGCGGCGGTATAGCAACCGGAGCAACCGCAGCAGGTGGAGGCGCAGGTTCTGATGCAGGAGTTGGCGCTGCAACTTGTGCTGGCGCTGGTACCGCTACAGGTTCAGGTTGAGGTTCGGGCTTTGGTTCAGGAGCCTTCGCTAATTCTTTTTGTTCCTCTTCGGCATTTGTACGGAATCTTTCAGCGATTAATCCCGCCCGATTGTCTATTTTATCGGTGTCCAAATCCTCGCCGCGCAATACCGCTATCATCGCTTCATCGACCAAATCCATCGAGAGGTTGGTCAATTCTCGATTTGAGCGCCAGCGGTTGATCATGAATGAATGGTCGCCTGAATTTGTTGAGATAACGAATCGCTCAGGATCCATCAACTGGGCCAGGGCTAATAGTGATCCAATAATGAAAACGAGGCTGAATAATGGACTGATTGCAAATGTTGATATTAAGCCTGCGCCGGCTAATACCCACCAAATTCCGCGCATATCATCGAGCCAATCCATTCGCTGGTGGCTGAATCCAGTATATGCGTCTCTCCTGGTTGCCAAAAGGTCGCTGACTGATGGAATCGCTCCTCTCCGCTCTATCTTTACTACTCGAATTAGATCATCATCGCAAAGAATGGAAAGAGTATTATCACCGCATGATGATTCTTTTAGAACAAATTCGCCCATGTCTGTACCTGAACGTACGCCATTTGCCCGCATCCTTGGCGGGCCATCCAATAATGATTGAAGGGTGCCAGAGTATCCCGCGATTATTCCAAATGATGAAGCGGTAACACAAAACCACAATGCATAACCAAGGTCGGGATTATTGGTTGTTTCTGGTAACATCAAATACCAAGTAATAACTCCTATTCCAATCAACCCACCGCCCAGAAGGGAAGTGATTGTCGTCAATCTGCTACGATTTCCCGTAAATGATTTTATCTGGAAAAATGATGCTACAAATAATGTTGCAATTCCCGACCAAATGAATATACTACCAATAAAACCCGCATTATGAAGCGACTTTAGGGTACCACAAACATCTTCTATTGATGATTCGTTAGCGCCAAGACCATCCATCATTTTTGTGCAATTTGAATATAGATCACCATGGTTTTGTGTTTCATTACCAACCGTAGTGGAAAATAGCCCCCCTTCGACATCGGTCTCACCTACTCTTTCAACCAACCAAGCATCGCTCAGTACCCCGATAGTAGCCAATACCAATCCCATCACAACAAGTGCGAGTCCAATCTGGGCTCCTGCGTTTCTTGCGAGTATTACCGCTGGCGCGGAGCTGCTTTGGTCAGGTTGGTCTTCCTCGCCCATATTTGGCTCAGAGGTTTCCTTGCTGATGAACGTTGACCTCAATTGACAACATCAAGCGTGCTTATCAGTCAACCAAGCTGTTACGCCATCGACCTTGGAAAAGCCTTTGCCTTCCTTGGTACCGATGACGGTTTCAATTTCTGATTGAGAAGCAATTTCGAGAATTCTGTCGCTTACTGGGCCGTTGAATACCATAGCAACTACACCCTCTGCCTCTTCTGCAGCGCTAGCAATCTTTGCAGCACTAACCGGTTCTGACAGAGTTCCATCGGCCATTACAAAAATCGCGTTGCTCTTCTTCAGGTCTTCGATATGATCAAAATATTCGTGAATCTCTGCTGGTGCTTCTTCGGATTCGAAATCCTCAACATCTTCTAACCATGCATCCTTGTCAACCTTTTCAGCATCTGTTGGTAAATTGGCTGCGAATTTTGAAGCCTCGATTTTCTGAGATAAGCATTTTGTTGCAGTCTTTTGTGGCAATAATTCCCACTCTTGACCGACGGGTGCTTGGGCAACAAAATCGATATTCATCATTTCATCGAGTTGACGGAATAACATTTCGCCGCCTCGGTCGCCATCGATTGCTAAAATTACTGTGCCTTTGGTTTTTACAAGATCTATTAATTCCTGTTTGATATTTCCTGCGCCATCACAACTGATTGCGTTCTTAACGCCGAAGTTGAGTAAGTTTCGAACATCGTTTCGACCTTCTACAATAATCAATGAATCGCTGCTTTCAACATTTGGTCCACAGGTTAATCCGTGGAAGTTTTTAGCAGTGCCAACAGTCAATACGCTGCGAACTTCTTCGATAACGGTCTTGGTAGCTGCATCGCCACTATTGACCATGGTCAAAAGCAAATCCTTTGCTCGGTCGATGACCGCATTGACCTTGGTCGAGCGGACATCTTGAATTTCTACTACGGTTATCTTTGCTGCACACGGACCGACTCGATCGATGGTTTCGAGGCTCGATGCTATGATCGCGGTCTCTACGTTATCCATTGAACTTGGAATGAAAATCATTCCGGTAATCTTTCCGCCCTTGCTCTCCATCTCGACATCGACGTGGCCGATGCGGGCTGTTCGCTGGAGTTTTCTCAACTCCAAATCGTCACCGAGCAAACCTTCTGTTTGCCCCATGATGGCGCCGATTATATCCTTGCGCTGGACGTTTCCGTTGACCTTTAGGTCAGCTCTAATCATGTACTTCATTGCTTTGTGGGATTTTGAACCGCCTTTGCTGGGGCTGCTTCCACTATTTTTTCTTACCATTTTGAATCTCTCCTGTCCTTGGCCTCGCCATACCTTTTTGATGGCCCTTCGGCCTTCGTTCCAGGGTGACCATCAGCACCCAATCTTGGGTGGCGGGGATAGTCGTGAATTGGATTTGGACATTCTACCCCAGAAACCCATCCTTCTTGAACCCAACCCCTAAATTGAATCTAAGAAGCCCAATTTGCTTGATTCGCAAAGAGGTTCAAGTGTAATACCAGTCTGGTCTGGGTGTGAGCGGAGATTCTGTGGGGGCGTTGGCCGTGTTCAGGTCAACCATCGAAGTGATGCTAGAAGACGGTGTTTTAACCCGTGAAGAAAAGCGTTTGATTATCAAATTAGCAAACGCTCTCGGCTTGACCGCCGAAGAACCTGGCGATATTTATGCCGCAATTCGAGAAGGAAATTCTACCGAAGAAGGAACGATGGTTTCGCCTAACGAACAGCGCTTGGTTTACACCCGTGTTTTCGAAATAGCGATCGTCAATGCCTCATTATCCAGAGACGAGTTTAGAGTATTGGCCCACCTTCGAGATATTTTCAGTATCGATGATGATGACCATGCGAAAATCGAAGCAGACCTTAGAGATCTAATTCGTCAAAAGGGCGATGATGATAATGTGGTCGATAAATTACTCAATACTCTTAGAGACTCGGTTTCACTAGTCGGTAGTCTATTCGATAGTGTCCGTACCAAATCTGCTTGAGGGGACCGATGATGGCGGATAGCCTCGATGGTGTTCTGGATTTAGGATTGCCGAGCGGTCGCAAGGCTTTGCAGTTTTTGAAAAGAGCATATTCGGCTGGGGTCGATAATATGGTCAACCACTATATTACCGACAAAATTTTGGCTGAAAGTGGCCATTCGTTCCAAATTGGCAGCAGCGACCCCCATATGCGTAAAATTGCCTCTTGGCTATTGAGTGAACACTTGGAGAGAGTCGGGTATTTGATTCCAAGGCTGTGGAAAAGGAATGGCCGAGAAGATATGAAATTGGTCGGCCTTTTAATCGCAAATATCGAGGGCGATCCTTGGGGGCGTCTATTAAAATTATTACGCAAGACCGAAACGATGGAAGTAGTTTTAGAAATTGCCGAAGAAATCAAACGTGGGGGGCGCAATATTCCTTCGGCTGAATATTTATTGAGTTGGACCAATTCAAAAATTACCCATCAAGCGGTAATGCTGATCGCCTCGTTATCGATGAAACCAGAATTAAGAGAATTGGTTACCGCTGCCCCCGGTGGTGGTGAACTATTCGAACGCATCAGATCGAGGGCACTCCAAGGGTGAGGTTATTCTGCTTCGGTCGATTCGGTGATGATATGGCGGACCGGTTCTTACCTGCTGATGACCCGGTGCTCGAGGATGTTCTCACCTGGACAGTTGAACGAGATGCTACAGATATTCGTAAACTTCTGGAATGGTTACCACAAGCTCGTTCTACCAAAGAGCGGCGGGCATTGCTGATGAGGGTTCACGACCTCTTGAACGAGGTCGAGGCCTCCTTGGATGGGCTAGATCGCCTTCATTGAGGTGGATTTGATGTTAACTGGAATCATCCTTGCAGGTGGGTTCTCGACCAGGATGGGCAAAGATAAAGCCTTGATCTTAGAGGTCGTTAATCGCTTGGAATCCGAATTGCTAAAGTCGGGTTGTGGACGGGTTTTTGTCATGTGTGGCACACGGAATAGAATGCATTTGTTTGAGCAAGAATGTATGGTTGATTTGGGCTCTTGCTTGGCTGAATCCTTGGCGATTGTCATCGAGGGTATCGCTGGTGAAATCCAATTGGTGCCTTGTGATGCATATTTGGCCGATGCAGAATTATTCGCTTCATTGAATGGCATACCTATCGATGATTTTGGAAATCGGCAACCGCTAATGGCAAGGATAGTCGATAAGTCAGATCTAGTTAAATCTAAAAAAATTCAAGAAATGTTTGCGAAAATTCCAACCTGCGAGGGTGGGAAAAAAGCCAGGAATTTCAATTCGCCTGAAGATTTGAAGGAGATTGAATATCTCCTCGGGCCAAACGATCGATGATTTGTGGATACAATTTGTGTTCTGCTATCTTTACTCGTTCGCCGAGACTGGATTCGTCATCATCTGGATAAACCGGCACTTCGGTTTGACCTAATATTGGCCCACTATCCATTGCGCTATCAACAAAATGAACCGTGCAGCCCGATGTGGTGGCTTTTGCTGCAATCGCATCACGGTGAGCGTGCGCTCCTGGGAACTCCGGTAATAGAGAAGGGTGTATATTGAGTAATCGGCCGGCCCAAGGTTTGACAAATTCTGTGGTTAAAATACGCATATATCCCGAGAGAATTATCAACTCGACTCTTTGATGTTGGAGAATTTGATTTATTTCCTGCTCGTGAATCCTTCTCTTGTTTTCGCTATCTGGTAATTCAACAACTACTGAACTAACCCCTAATGATTGGGCTTTGGTCAAACCGCCTGCAGATAATTTATCGCTGATGACGATAACTGTATGATGGCCGCAATTGGTTCTTTGTTGGTGCTGAATCAAAGCTTCCATGCCTGAACCAGAGCCGGAAATCATGATTGCGGCCCGTAATGGGTCTTCATGGGAGCCAATTCTTGGTAAGACCCACTCCTCTCCCATAGGTTCCCCCACGGGCTATTGCTCAATATGTATAACCCATCAAGTTAGGTTCATGATTGATAATGGGTAGCGTGGCCCCCCGGTTTAATGGAGGGCGCAAGTATTGCCGGCTTATCGGCCCAAGAGGCGGTCGGAATTGTGCTCGAAGAGCATAAACCAACAAAAAATCCAATCGCTAGAGTGATTTGGGTAATCCTGGGTTCTATCTTCGTAGTCTTTGCATATATCGGAACTTTCATTCCGGGTTGGCCGACGGTTTCATGGCTGGTTTTAGCTGCATTTTGTTATGCTCGCTCCTCTAAGCGAATGTTTAAATGGTTGTTGACCAATCCATTATTTGGAAAGGCATTATTAAATTATTACCAAAACGGCAAGGCCTTACCATACCACTCGAAGGTATTGATAGCCGGTATGATTTCGATCATGTCATTGATTTCGATTTACATCTTGTTCATGAAAACAAACGACCCTGGTTTTGGCCAGGCTGCAATTGCACTTATTGGAATGGTCGGGATTTGGTTTGTCGGTTGGAAGGTTCCAACCATTCAGTAATCAAACTTCGTCTGGAATATGGTCGACTACTTTTGCCGCTGTATTTGTTGCCGCCTTGATGTCAAAGTCTGGAATTAATCCGTGGATGATACAACGGAATACTCCAATTTGGAAAATAACCGCCATTTTCCAAGCACCCATAAGATGAGTGAGCCAATTTTTACCAACCGCTTTTGGGTGTTTCCATATCATAATTAATCCTCAATGTCTAAACAATCTGTGTCCGGTAAATAGCATCGATATGCCTCTTGCGTCGGCTTCGTCGATGACCTCTTGGTCTCTGATCGAGCCGCCCGGGTGAACAATTGAAGCCGCGCCGGCCGCGGCTGCTTGTTCGATTCCGTCTTTGAATGGGAAAAATGCATCGCTAGCCAAAACGCAGCCTTCACCGCGCTTGCCTGCTCTACGTGCAGCGATTTTTACCGCCTCGACCCGGCTGGTTTGGCCTGGGCCAATTCCTATGGTCGCCAAGCCTTGAACCATTACTATCGCATTGGATTTTACCTGTTCGCAAACCCTGACCGCAAATTTCATCGAAGCAATTTGGTCTTCTGTCGGCACAACTTTTGTCACGACCTTTGCCTTATTCCAATCGATTATCGGTGCTTCTTCGGTCTGCATTAACCAGCCGCCTTCAATCGGCTTGCGAACGGTCTTCCTACTCAATGGCTCAAGACGATTTTCGGGAGATTCGATGGTTAAAATTCGACGGTTTTTCTTTGCCATCAAAACTTCTTTTGTCCCTTCTTCATAAGCTGGAGCCATCAAAACCTCAAGGAAAAGCGGTGTTAATGCTTGTGCTAATTCCATGGTCACCGGCTCATTGACGCAAATCAAAGAGCCGAATGCGCTCTCAGGGTCGGATGCTAAGGCCATTTCAAATGCCTCCAATTGGGTTGCAGCCAAGGCTGCACCACAGGGATTATTGTGTTTAACGATCACACAAGCGTGTGGGGTTTTTGGCCATTCATCGGTCGATAAAGAACGGCATAAACGCAAGGTTGCATCAGCATCTGAATAATTATTGTAAGACATCGCTTTGCCGCCCTCGACCAAAGCTGTTACCAAAGTTGAACCCTCTTTTGCACCGGGATCAACATAGAGAGCAGCGGCTTGGTGGGCGTTTTCTCCGTATCGAAGAGTGTGCATTCGGTGGGCGGTTGCAGTCATCGTAGCTGGCATTCGAATGGTTTGTTCGGCCGTATCAGCGCTGGATTCTGGCCGGCCAACCCAACGGGCGGCTAGTTCGTTAGCGATCGCACTATCGTAAGCAGCCGTATGTTCGTAGGCCTTGAGTGCTAATTCTCGGCGTCTTTCGATAGATACGGATTTACCGACTAAATCTTCAAGAATCGATGGATAATCTTTAGGGTCGCAAGCGATTATCACATTTCGGTGGTTTTTTGCACTAGCTCGAATCAAGGTTGGTCCGCCGATGTCGATCATTTCAAGGAGATCCGAATCCGCTAGTTTCGGTTCGGTCGCAGCAGCATCGCTAAATGGATAGAGATTAACTGCGACCAATTGAATTGGAGGGTAACCGAGGTCGGCCAAACCTTTGGCATCGGCCTCGCTCTCAAGACGACATAATAGTGGGCCGTGAATTGCAGGATGAAGCGACTTTACTCGACCATCGAAGATTTCAGCATGGCCCGTAATATCGGATACGCTGATTATGTCAAGACCTGCTTGACGTAATTTTCGACCTGTTCCTCCGGTCGAAGCGATCTCGAAACCAAGAGCGTCTAAGCCTTTAGCAAATTCGACTATGCCGGTCTTATCAAAGACACTAAGCAAAACACGGGGGCGGGGATTCGAATCCATTCCAAGTACCCGTTAAAGAATGCACCAGCGTCTATCTCATGAACGTGCCGCATCAATCGCCGCGCGCTGAAATAACCTGATCCACCCTCAATAATCCGCAAGCGGTCTCGCAGGCAGCCGAAATTGCGTGTTCTAAAGTGTATGAAGGCAGCCAAGCCTGATCGATTGTGGCCGGTTTTCCATTATGGTCGACCCCGGCATCGGAATTCCCGGTTCGGTGCATCGAACGAAGTTCGAGCAAGGTATCGATTTTATCTGCTCCTGTATTGCCAGCCAAACTTGCTGGAATTGCTTCAAGCGCCCTAGAAAATGCTTCCATCGCTAGTCGTTCTCGGCCTGAACATGCTTCGGCCGCTTCTCTGACCGCTAAACTTGCTGCCAAGTGAAGGCTGCCCCCGCCCAAAAGGATCTGGTCGTCATCTTTGGCCAAACAAACCGATCGCAATGCATCGAATAAACCTCTGATAGTCTCCTCGGCTGCGACTCCGTCGCTGCCGCCTACAAGAATTGTGATCAATCCTGGATTTTGCTCAACCTCGAGTAAAATTCGCTCTCTGATACCTTCTTCGCCCTCCAACCTTTGATGGGTTAGGGTGGTGATTTGACCTAGGCCACTATCAATGTCATCGAGATGATCACATAATTGAGCGCCGGATGTTAATGCTATATCTTCCGCGATTTCTATCCCGGTTCCACCCATGGCAAATATTTGTGCATCCGCTAAGAGATGAAGGACTCTTTGATCGATTCCTTCTGAACTAAAAACCGCTTTCGCACCGCTTTTGATAACAAGATTTGCAATCGCTGAAATGTTGTTTTCCTCCGCATCGATAAAAGCCTCAAGTTGTTCTGGAGTAGATATTTTAATCTCTGCTTCCCTAATTGTGATCTCCAATTCCAATGGGCATGATAAAACCGCAATTTTGCACGAATTCAAGTTTTTTGGTATTCGGTCGAGAGAGATTCTTTTCTCGATAACCATGCCTCGGATTATTCTGGAATCTGCAACGGTTCCCTTGCGTTCCTTTACCATCCTCACCTTTTCATAATCTGAATTTTCTAGTGATTCGACGGCTTTTGAAATTAAATTTGCTAAGTGGTCTGATGCGCCTTCGGTCGACCTCCCAACCAAGGAGGTTTTTGCGATGGCGGTCAATTTGTCAGCGACTGGTTGAGATCTTTTATCGAGGACGGCGAGGGTTTCGGTTAATGCCATCTGGTATCCATTCACCAATATTAGCGGGTGTAGATCTCGTTCCAATAATCTCCCGGCTTC
>PSPR01000019.1 GCA_004195515.1 Methanobacteriota archaeon
AGATCTCGTTCCAATAATCTCCCGGCTTCACTCATCAATTCCCCTGCTAATAAAATGCAGCCGGTAACCCCATCACCACAGGCGTTCTCTTGGCTTTCTGCAAGACTGACGAATGCCTTTGCAGCAGGATGTTTTACCATTAACTCGGCGATAATTTTTGCTCCGTCGTTGGTTACCGCGGTTTCACCATTGGTTTTGTACAACATTTTGTCCAAGCCATTCGGGCCAAAGGTTCCGCGTAAAACATTGGCAAATGCAGAAGCGGCCGCAACTAACTTTTGCGGTACGCTAGCCCCGCTTGTAACCGAGGTTGTCGGTTTGGTAATGGTTACTGGGGCTTTGCCAGTCCCATCTGGTACATGTGCCATCAGTCAAGGCGGCCGGTCGGGCTCTAATCAAGCCATCTTCTCAAATCGTAAGTAATGAAAACCAAACCACTGATGAAATTCCCAACATTGCGGTAGTCCAACCGAGATGCGCTACCGCTTCATCTGGTAATGTGTCTGCTTTGTCGATCAATTCTCTAGCTTTTTTGGATTCGTCTTCTTTGCGTTTGAACGACCAAGCGCTCATTGCAACTCCACCGGTCATCACACCGAGTAATACAAACATTACTTTTGCTCCGGCGATGGCAAATCCTTCATCATAATAGTTCAATTTTGCAGGTCCAAGCAAGATGATTAGGGCTGGCATGAAAGGTAAAAAATAAGATAAAAATATGCTCGTAGCATTACGTTTTCTCCCAACGGCTTCGCCTTCGCTAAACTCGTGCTTCCAAACAAAATTCCAACCTGCCCAATCAGCGACAGCGGTGAGGGCGCTGGCCGCGATACTCAACAATAATATGGCTGCCATGGTAGGGGCAATGTCCTATTTCATTCTTGAAATTGTCGGAATGGCTTCGAATCAGCGACGGCGGTCTTTTCCACCTTTTCTGCCGCGTTTTGAGTATTCCCATGACTTCGACTCTCTTGCCCTATGGTCTTGTAGATCCGAATTATCATCACCTACTACTTCCATTCCATCTGGCATATCAGAATAAGGAGAAACCTTGAGGCGAATGCCGCCTAATTCCTCTTGTAAAGACCTGATATTGTCTCCTCCTTTGCCGATGAGGGTGGAAACCATGCCTTTTGGCACGAAAATTTCTGCCGAGCCTTGTGAAGTGAATCTTACCGCACAAGCCACTCCTACCCATTGGCGAATTCTGTGTGCGAGTTGTTCTTTTGCCAATGACGCCATAGGAGAATCTCTGCCATGGCCATCGCCTTGGACCGGTACAACCGCTATTTCGGAGCCGAATGCAAACATTTCGTGGGTTATTCGGCCGCTTGGAAATTCAACTACTTCGATAACCGGCCGGGCTAATTCCTCTTGCATTCCACTAGGGGGTTTTACCGTCATCCTCAATTCCAAAACTTGGGCGATAGCGCCATCCTCCACGTGGAGGATAGTGTCCAAAACCTGACTGACAAGACCTAATTCGACTTTGCCGATCAGCCGTTGAATCGCCTCGAGGGCTGAATTGGCGTGGGTCACGCCTAGAAGGCCAACACCGGCAAGCCTTACGTCTGCAAATATTTCAAAATCTCTTGCTCTTCGAACCTCGTCGAAAATCACGAAATCCGGTCGGACCAAAAATATGATTTCTGCGGTTTTCTCAAGGTCGCCCTCCAACGGCGCATATTGAGTAATTCGCTTGGCTAATTGCAGATCCCTTGGTGCCTCCATGGTTTTTACCATCGCACCAACCTCCTCGTCAAGGTATTCGGCTATAGCTTGGGCGAGTGTGGTTTTACCCGAACCGGGCCGGCCACAGATGAATACACCTCGATGGTGGTCCGAAAGGCGTGCGATCAATTTTGGATCAATATCGTAATCGTCAATCGATAATTTTGCAACCGGTCTAACTATAGTAATTTCTCTAGCATCGGAAAACGGCGTCCAAGCACACGCAATGCGCAAGTCGCCTAATTGGAATACTTTGCAACCCTTGCGGTCAATCTCCAAAAAACAATCGCTTCGGTCACGGTTATCCGTGACAATATCCATCAATTGTTCTTGAATGGATTCCATTCGGATGGTATCCCAATTACCATCATCTGCGCCTTCGACTTCGGATAATCTCAGATTACCGATTCCGCCAGATTTGGTTCGAGGGGGGCAATCCGCCTTGAGGAATAGAGTGTGAACATCGTCGGCGAGAAGATTTTCAATAATCCCGGGTAAATCTGGGTGACTAGAAAATGTCGCCATGGCTCCCTAACGCGGGGGGCGAGTCCTTGACACTTCGCTTTTAGTTGGTCGCTGGTTCTAGTGAATAATAAGTCCACCAGAGGAAAGAGGTTACCAAACCTGCCAAAACCAATGCTGGACCGGCCGGCGCTCCCATCGAAATTACAACCACCATCAAAACCCAGGTCGAAATAACAAATGTTGTCCAAGAAATAATTCGAGCTTTATCGATGCCAAGAGCGCTTTTGACCGCATCCCAATGCATTGCTCCATAAACCATGAAGAATACAATTGTATAGCCGCTAAAAAAAAGTGCGCTGTAAAAAAGAGAGCCGGTTGTATAGAAATCAAAAACAATGCTAACAATGCCAGCGGTCCAATATTTTGTGAATGGGTCAGCCATCTTTACCAAGAGATAAACTATCAATCCACTTACCGCCAATAATAGCAATGGATTGACCTCGAAAAACGAACGAATTACATCGCCTAATGCGGGCAGGGGTTCGAGAATGAACATAGATTCTGCTTCAGCCGCATGAGGGTCTTTGGCTACCATGTTTTAGGCCGAGAGGCTTTTTATTCATCAATGTGGCTGATGAATTCTCATCGACTCGATGGTACGAGCGGTCCATCTAACCCCTCGAAGGGCTGCTCCGTGGTCAGGAATTGGCTGTAAAGCAGTACCTGCATTATGGGATTCGACCGCTGAAATGAAATGACGAATCTCGGCTTCTAATGGCGACTGGTTTGATGCACAGGGCAAAATCGATTCTTCGCCGTTTACGATTAATGTTGCCCGATCGTGCACATCCAAATCTATTCTCAAGGATGCGTTTGAGCCAACCAAGGTTACGGTTCGACGCTCTTGACTCGCTTGCCAAGCCACATCTATTATCGCCTCGATTCCGTGGGGAAATTCCAAAACGATTCTCGCATCAGTCTTATCTCCTTCTACGCTCGAAGCCGATGGTTCAGCTTCGGCCATAAAATGACACATTAAATCGATTGCGTGAACTCCTAGTGATTCGATAACATTGCCATTGATTGGAGGATTTCTTGTCGTCCTCCTCACGAATCGCAGCGCTTCAAGCCGGCCGATGGTGCCATTTGCAAGCATCGTTTTACCCATCTGAACCGCTGGATGAAATCGCAATAATAGGCCAACGCCTACGACCCGTCCGTATTCATGAGCGGTCGCCAAAACCTGAGCGGCTTCGGATTCACAGCAGCCCAAAGGTTTCTCCACCAATACATGGTAACCTTCGGCCATCAATTCTCTTGCTTGTTGAGCGTGTAATTGAGATGGGGTCGCAATGATTACCAAATCGGCATGGAGTCCTTGCATTGAAGACGCCAGTTTATCCGCTCCTTTGGCCGACTTTATTGCTGGGTCTACGACGATAACCTCGCCGATTAAACCTGAATCTCTAAGTTCGCACAAGATACGCAAATGGTTGGCGCCCCAGCGGCCACAACCAAGCAATATTACCTTGAGCATGGCCGAGCCAGAAGGGCTTCAGCCATCAGCCTTCGCTTCGGTAGAATCTTCTTCCGAATCTGAATTTGAATCGTTATAGTATACCGGGGTGATTAATTGAATCGAATCGGATAATTCCATGGTGGTCAAATTTGTTACCGTTATTCCTGCGTGGCTTATCGCATAGATGTAATCGCCCATGAATATCGAGCGGCGAACATTGTACGATGACCACCAATAATCTCCTTCGGCTTCATAGAAAGAGGAATGGTTTACTTCGCCGTGAATCGACAGTCCTTCTTCACTGACATTGATGATAATCAACTTGCTAACCCACTCGTATTCCCAGTGATATTGGTCTGCTTCATCGTACCAATAATCGTACTTGTATGTGCTCAATGGAACTGCGAGCATTCCTTTAGGCGCCCAATATTGGAATGCTTTATGCTCCCATGTTGCCTCAGACCAAGCCCAATTCCATCCGTCTTCGGTGTCTGTGACCGGACTCAACGATAGCACGTCTGTAGATTGGGGGTCGGAGAAATTTGAGACATTGAATAAAGATAACTGGGTATGGCTCCAATCCAATCCAAGACCAGTTTCTAGGTCACGAGGGCCTAATCCAATGGTGAGAATAGCATCATCGCTAAGTGGATGGATATAGGTTGAAACGCCAGGGACTTCCAATTCGCCCATTATCTGGGGGCTCTCCGGGTTGGAGAGATCGATGGTCCACAATGGATCCATGTTTTGGAAGGTTACGATATATGCCCTATCCTCAACAAATCTTGTGCTCCAAATCGTCTCATTATATGCGATTCCGTCGACCCGCCCAATCTCTTCCAAAATTTGTTCGCCGGTCGTAATATCGACATTATGTGCTAAAGTGATTACGTGGCTTTCCATAGGTTCAGGATCTTGCATCCACCAACGGCCCCATTGGCCTGTCGTCGTAGCTGCTCGAAGAACACCTTCGTGCTCGGAAATCGAGAATTGATCACGAATGGTTCCATCGATCCTTCCCGAACCTGTGTAAACTGTGCTTCCGGCTTGGCCGATATCAAAGGTATGAATATTGGTCGCTTCGTTCAAGCCATCATTGCCCCAGAACCACCACCAGTCCCATGCACTTTCGGTAATTACCAAAACCTCGGCTGAGGAATAGACTAAGGGCCAATTACCAACGATGTGGTCGGCTTCGAAGGATAATTCTTCGCTCTCTAAATCGAGGGTAAAAATACTTGTGAATCCACGGTTATACGATGAGTCGGGAGCGGCAAAATCCGCACAGTCTCCATCGCTCATATGATGGGTGATGATTTCATCCCCGATTCTCTCGTGAACTTGTGGTAAAATGTCCGAGAGCCCAATGCTAGCAAGTGTTTGTTGATTCTCAAGAATTGCTGCTGCTGCTGCTTCTGCGCGCAAGGTATATCGTAATGGATCATCATAATCTAATCTCCAATATCCATCAGGCAATTCTAGCCAAGATTTCATTCCAGGAATATCCATCCAGGTGTGAGTAACCGTTCTGACAGTTCCCGCAACCTCTCTTGCGGTCATATAATATCCTTCGATATACAATTCTCTTGAAACCGTAGGGTCGCTAGAATTTGACACATCAAATACTGTGAATTTTGTCAAAGTACTGGTGCGCCATCCGCCCCATTCCCCATCCCAGCCCATTGCCTGAGCGAGTGGATCTTCTGAGTCGAGTCCCCAGCTATAAACGCTTGAAATAACGACAAGCCTGTCACCATCTAGCATCATTGCCATCGCATTGCCTTCAATTTGGGTGGTCGAAGCTTGTGTTAATTGGCCAAATTCGGGTACGTCCAAAATATGTAATGAGGAGATTGTATTATCGAGATAATAGATATGATAACCATCGGTTTTTACGAAGTCCGCTTCGTCGACACCGTCCTCTTGATTATTGGTTCCAGAGAAATCTTCACCTTCTTTACGAGTAGGTTCACTTCTGGTATTTGCACTAGGGCTTGAGCCTGATTCGGCGCCATCCATTTCCATAACATCATCAACAGCCCAACCCCCGCCATAGTAGTATACTTCTTCAACCGCTTGGATTAGATTGGTTCTCATCTCTTCTTCGATGCTAAGTTTCAGAGCAAATTCCAAATCATCACAATTTTGATAACTTTGTAATTGGGGTGAACCGATGGACCTTAAGATCCCGTCGGTTAATTCCAATTTCGGCTTTTCACCGGTTATCGGTTCAGAGATGTCTTCAACCAAACCGGTACATCCAGATAAAGTCATCAAGCCTACTAAAAATATCGCCAGCAACGGTGTAAATTGCTTTTGGAATGTTCGCTTCATGGTGGGGGGTCGGCTCTCACATATAATGAAACATTGGTGTGCCGATTGGACGATTCAACCCAACAGGATATGAATAACCTGTGTCGAGGGGGGTACGATGTCGAGTTCAGTCCGAAGCCCGGTAAAGAAGTGGGTAATGCGCCAATATTGGCGAATGCAGCAGTCTCAATCAGTCCTTTCGTTGGGACTTTTGGGTTCGAGTTTGACCCTTTTAATTTGGCCCTATATCAAATTTCGATTTGAAGGAACCCCTTCGGTTTTGGGTATTCCGACTACATATATTGGATTATTAGGAATTTTTTCTACTCTAATTATGATCGTTTTACTGATTGGATTTCTATACGATCGGGTATTCTCATTATGGACCGAATTGAGGAGTGTAGATCTTGAGCGGAATCCATATTGGACCTACGCACTCTCTCCAACTTGGATGATGTCTTTGGCCACCAATGCCCAAGTAATGAAAAATACCACAGATGATGTAAAAATCCAGCAAGATGCGGATTGGATTCTCAATTGGTGTAAAGAATACTCGCAAAATGAAATGTTTGCTCGTTCGGTACAGCATTGGGATAAATATCTAAAAACCACTCCAACCTTTTGGTTCCTCGATGAAAAAATTATGGAAGCCGCTCGTTCTTTGAAAATCGAGGATGATGACTGAATGGGGATTGAAATCGAGCGTCGCTTTTTAGTCGACGGTCGCAATGAAAAACCCTGGCGAGAGTGTGAAGGAACAATCAAGATGCACCAGTGTTATCTGAGTGGAGTTTCCCATAGCAATAGTATAATTTCATGGCAAGGAATATCTTTAGCAAACGAACCTGCTGAATTAACAAATATTTCTACTTGGAGAATTCGTCAAGAAAACGATTCGTTCGTTCTCACCGCCAAAGGTGTTCGAATCGGCGCAACTGGAAGCGAGTTTGAATGGAAAATTGGTAATGATGTTGGGAAAAAAATAATCTCCATGAAGGAGTTGCCTTCTACTGAAAAAACTCGCTATCTCTGGCGAGGTGAAGATGGTTTATTGTGGGAGGTCGATGAATTTGAAGGAGGTATTGCCGGTTTGGTAATTGCCGAGATCGAATTGAAATCCGAGGACCAAGAGGTGATGATCCCTTCTTGGCTTGGAATGGAGATCACCCATTTACGCGGGTGGTCCAACGCTGCATTAGCAATGATGATCAAAGATGCAAGACCTTGTTGATTTTTTCTAATTCACCTGTGGTCAATGAGGGATGGACCGGAATTGCAACCAAGCGATGTGCGATCGATTCACACACTTTTAGTTCTACGTTGGAATATTCGGAGTAAACCTGTTGGCGATTACATGGAATGGGATAGTGGACCCTTGCATCTATTCCTTGCCTGTCAAAACTAGAAATCAATTCGTTGGGTTGGTCCGACAAAATGCACAATTGATGCCAAGCATGGGTACATCCTTTTCTAACGGTAGTATTATGTTGAATAAACTCTGAATTATTATTTCTTATTTGGGTCCACTCGTCTATTTTCTCAAGTTGCTTTCGACCAATGGCTGCTTGGACTTCGCTCATTCGCAAATTTGTTCCCAATTCAATCGATTCGAGTGTATCGTCTCGGCCGTGATTTATCAGCCGATTCATTCTCTCTGCCAAATCTTTTCTGGTCGTTGTAATCATTCCACCTTCGCCGCCAACGGCCATGTTTTTCGACGGGAAAAACGAAAAACACGCAATATCGCCTATGCTTCCGATCTTTTTCCCATCCATCGTCGCACCGTGGGCTTGGGCTGCGTCTTCTATCAATGCGATGTTGTTTTCATCGCACAATTTTCGTAATTTTTGGCTAAAGGGTTGCCCGAAGAGATGAACTCCGATAACCGCCTTTGTTTTATCGGAAATCTTTGACTTCACATCTACTGGGCAAATACACCAATAATCCGGTTCAACATCTGCAAAAACGGGGGTAGCGCCGACTAAACTCACCGCGGTCGCGGTGGCAATAAATGTCAAACCTGGAACGATTACTTCGTCACCCGGCCCAATGTCGAGTAAGCGCAAAGCCGCCCAAAGTGCTGCCGAACCGCTCTGACAAGGCACTGCCGCTTCAGCTCCGCACCATGACGCGAATTCGGCGCCAAACATTCGCCCTTGTTCGCCTTTAACCCATTTTTTTGAGCGCAGAACTTCGATTGCTGCGTCTTCCATGGCTTGGTTCCAAAACGGGCGAGCCAATGGAATACGCGTCATGGTTTGGCGAAGGGCATTCCTGTCTTGAGCCTGTCCCGTGCCTTCTTTGTCGCCCAAGCACTCAAGAAGGCCTCCTTCATTCGACGGTTCATGTCTGATAGTGAGCCACAGGAATTGGGCGACCTCGTCGACGATATATTGGAAACTCCAGCGGTCGTACCCGAAATAAAAGAAGAGGAGGTAGAGCCCATTGTTGAACCGAAGCCTAAGAAATCCAAAAAACAAAATGGGATGTTTTTGGGGGTTCGTCGTGATACCGGCGAAGCGGTCAATATTCCCACGGCCGTTCTGGCTCGTCATGCTGCAATGCTTGGTTCAACCGGTTCGGGAAAAACCGTCATGGCAAAGGCTGTTATCGAAGAGGCTGCATTGGCAGGAATTCCTTCGTTGATCATCGACCCGCAAGGAGATCTTGCGAGATTGGCCCTTGGGATTGATGCTGCTGATTTAGAAAAAGAGGGCGGCGATGTTGCTCGAATGAAAGAATTAGCTGAGAAGGTAGAAGTTCGGATTTGGACTCCGCTCCGTTCCAAAGGATTGCCGCTTTGCATCGATCCATTCCGTTCCCCACCTGCTGACTTAGATGTTGAGGAAGCGATTACTGCGTGGGATATGGTTGCGGCGGGTTTCTCCAACCTTACTGGCTACGATGTTGAAAAAACTCAAGGCAAGGTTGTAAAGCCGTTTTTGTATGAAGTTTTGGTTCATGGAACCAGGCTTGGATTGGATGTTAGCAATTTTAAGAGTTTGGCGAAAGTTGTCAGGGAGCCCCAAGATAATTTTACCAAGGCGCTATATCCTCAATGCTTTGTCGATGAAGACGAGGATGGTGAAAAACCCGATTTGCCTTCTTGGGATGAAATCATGGAAGAACACGATTTACCAGCATATGATGAAATGTTGCCTAAGTCGACCAGAAGCGATCTTGCTCGACGCCTTTCCGCATTCAGTAGTGGCGTGAATCAATTGCTATTCTCCAACGGGGTTCCAATCGATATCGATTCCTTCTGCGAACCGGCTATGCCTGGTAAAGTTCCACTCAATATCGTTTATCTGAACACTATTCAAGACGAGGCACAAAAGCAATATTTCGTTCAAGAAATGGCTCGAGAATTATATGATTGGATGTTGACCCAACAACCGGCAGAAGGTGAATTGAAATTGTTATTCTTTATGGATGAAGTTGCGCCTTATCTGCCACCGCACCCTCGTAATCCGCCAGCTAAAGATTTGATCAAACTCATCTTCAAACAAGCGAGAAAATACGGCGTTGCTTGTGTTCTTGCAACCCAAAATGTCAGCGATGTAGACTACAAAATCCTCGCCCAAGCAAATACCACTTTTATCGGACGATTCACTCAACCTCAAGATGTAGAAAAGGTTCGCCACCTACTGAAAGAAAGTGGAGGCGACCAAGATTTGGTTCAACAATTACCAACTCTCGGCCCGGGTCAATTCCAATTGGTAGCACCCGACGTAGACCCCGCTCCTGTCCCGATACAATGCCGTTGGCTCTATACCGATCACGGCGCACCTCTAAGTGAAGATCAAGTTGAAGAGGTTACCACTCCAGAAATTCGTGCTTGGGCCAAAGCCCGAAGTGCGGGTAAAGGCAAGAGCCGCGGGCGTGGTGCTGCTATTGCTGCTGCTCGTGGTTCAAAAGGGACTACTTCCGAACAACAACAACAACAAGCTGAAGGGCTGGTAGAATCTGCTCGCCTCAAATCCGTTGGGGGGATGACCGCTGCTGCTCAAGGAGTGGTCGATGATTCTGCATTCGAGGTCCGGCTAATGGGTGGATTATCGGTACTCAAAGATGGCCGTGACCCGCTATATGTGATGCAAGCCGCTGTAAACGCAAGTACTGCTCTGGTGATGGGTTGGACTTTCATCGCCCTGCTCCTCGCATGGAGGAGTGGAGATCTGGATTGGTGGTGGCTGATTGGAGGAGTATTATTGACCTCTGCAGTCGGATTATTCATCTCATTGGAATTGATTTTGTCGCACGATGCTGAGTTGTTAACAAAATTGACCAAGTACGCTAAACCAACTCAATTATTGGTGGTTTCATGGTTGTGGGGATTGATGTATTGGTCGATTAATGGCTTGGATTTATTCGGCGCAGAACCATTCTTAGAAATCGTCGTGGTTTGGGTAACCGTATTCATGTTGGTCGATATTTGGAACCGAATAAAGTTGGGTCGGCTCAAATTCGGCAAAGATGTAATGACTGCTCTCAAAGGCATTACCGCAGTTTTAACCGATACCCAAGTAACCGAGATGAAAGCTAATTCCCATCAGGTTTTGGCCGGCATTCGCTGGGTACTTGATCTGATCACATTTTCTTGGCTTGCATATATTATGATGTACGACCCCGAGGGAATATTAGCTCGAGCAACTTTGTGGATCGCTTCATTTTATGCTCTATTATTTTGCAGTGAAACATGGTTACGCCTCCGTGGAAAAATGCCCGAGGCTAGTGCATGAATTCGGATGGTTTTATTCCGTTGGACTGGAGTGAATTATCACAAGAAGAAATGTTTGACCAAGCAGATAAATTGTATGCTTCAATGAAGAAGAGACGAACGACTCGTCATTTTTCGACCAAACCAGTTGCCCGTGAATTGATTGAATGCGCAATAATGTGTGGGTCGACGGCTCCGAGCGGTGCTCATTTACAACCGTGGACCTTTGTTGCTATTTCAAATCAAGAAATCAAACAAAAAATGCGCATTGCTGCAGAAGAAGAGGAAAGAAAAACCTACGAACAAAGGATGCCAGAGGTTTGGAGAGAATTATTGGAGCCGCTCGGTACCGATGCTGTAAAAGAACATATGACCGATGCTCCTTGGATCGTGGTTTTGTTTCGTCAATCAAAAAGAATCCGGGAAAATGGAGAAAGTGCGCCGACTTATTATTCGACCGAATCGTGTGGAATCGCGGCTGGAATGTTCATTCACGCCATCCATAATATGGGCTTGGTCACCCTTACTCATACTCCGTCCCCGATGGGATTCTTGCGGGATATTCTCGGCCGGCCGAATCATGAACATGCAATGTTGGTAATGCCGGTCGGCTATCCTGCCAAGGGAGCAAGCATTCCAAATCTTGAGAGAAAACCAATCGAGGGGGTTTCGTTATTCTTCGAATAGGTGATGCTTTTCCAGCATTCTCCTTAGAGAATGAAATGGGCGAATTGGTAGATGGGTCCGTTTTCAAAAATGGTTGGACTATTATTTTCTTTTATCCAAAAGCATCCAGCCCTGGCTGTACTATTCAAGCGTGTGAGTTCAGGGATTTAAGCGAAGATTTGTCTAATGTTGGTGCACAAATCTTTGGGGTTTCAAGTGATAAAAAACATCACCAATTGCGATTTAAAGAGGAGAGGGGGTTAGATTTTTCTTTACTCTCAGATTCAAAAAACGAATTACAAAAAGCCCTTGGAATGAAAAAATCGCTTGGCCTATTGCCTGGAAGGGTTACCTTTATCGTTGATTCCAACGGAATTATCAAAGATGTTTTTAATTCTCAATTACGATTCAAGCAACATGCGAAAAGGGCTCTCAATAAACTCAAACAGCAGTAATGTCGAATCGGTCTTTGTTGATGCCCATCACTTCAATCGCTTTTTCGAAAACCTCTGACTCAATATCTCGGCTTCTAACCAAAGAAGATAATGCTGCTAGGGTTATGTGTTCTGCATCGATTTCGAAATGGCGCCTTAGTCCTGGTCTAGTATCCGATTTTCCAAAGCCATCGGTTCCTAAAACCGAATAATCTCCGCCAACCCATTGGCGAATCATATCTGGAACTGCGATTTGATTATCACTTACTGCAATTGTCGGATGGTCGCCCTCACCTAACATTTGTTCGGCATAGCAAATCTGTCTCGCACTACCTGGATTTAATCGGTTGTTTCGTTCGACCTCCAACCCTTCACGTCGCAACTCACCATAGGAGGTTGCCGACCAAATTTCAGATCGTACTCCGAAAGAGGCTAGGGTTTCGACCGCCGCGAATAATTGCAGCATTATCGGCCCTGAACCTACCAATCGAACGATTGGCCCATCGCCTTTTGGTGCGCTTCTAAGGCGATATAATCCCTTCAAAATACTCTGGTCAACATCTGCTGGCTTCGGCGGCATTGGATGGTTTTCATTATAGACAGCGATGTAATACATCACGTCTTTATTTTCAATATACATCTCATCGATTCCGCCCCTAATAATAGTCGATAACTCATAGGCAAAAGCCGGATCGTATGCACGGACCGCTGGATTGGTTTGAGCCATTACGAGGCTGTGTCCATCTTGGTGTTGGAGCCCTTCACCGTTTAGGGTGGTTCGGCCGCTGGTCGCGCCTATCATGAATCCGCGCGCCCGCTGGTCAGCCGCAGACCAAACCAAATCAGCAATTCTTTGGAATCCAAACATGGAATAAAAGATGTAGAATGGAATGGTTGGGCAGCCTTGGGTAGAATAAGAGGTTGCACTAGCTATGAATGTCGACATTGCCCCGGCCTCAGAAATTCCTTCTTCGAAAAGTTGACCGGTCTTACTTTCCTTGTATTTCATTATCATTTTATGGTCTACCGGTGTGTATAATTGGCCTTCTGGATGGTAGATACCAAATTCTGCAAATAGCGGATCCATTCCGAAGGTTCTACCCTCGTCGGGAATGATTGGAACGATGTTTTTACCGACCGATTCATCCTTCATCAGGCCACGTAATAATCTAACAAATGCCATGGTTGTCGAAACTTGCATTTTGCCTTTTGTCCCTTCATCAAAAGCAGCATAGCCTTCTGGACCTGGTGGCACAAGTCCACTTGGTGGCGAACGCCTCTCTGGGCAATAACCGCCAAGTTTTTCTCGTTGGAGTTTGAGATATTGGACCACTTCAGGGACCGATTCCGGTAAAATAAATGGATCTGCTTCCAATTCTTCATCGCTGAAATCTAAGCCGAGGTCATCCCGCATCCAAACGATACTTGCCATCCCTGCTTTCTTCATGCCATGGGTTGAATTTTTCCCTGCAAAGGCTGGACCTAGCCCATATCCTTTGATAGTTCGTGCTAAGATAACAGTCGGTTGGCCGCGGTGGTTTTGAGCGGACGAATAGGCGGCATTGATCTTCTTGAAGTCGTGTCCACCGAGATTTTGGGCTAAAACTTCAAGACCAGCGTCATCCAAATGGGAAACCATCGCTTTCAATTCGGGGGTGTTGAATAATTCCTCCCTGAACGTTTTCGCATCCGAGGTGAAAATTCTCTGTTCGTCACCATCGACCAATCCTTCTAGTCTTGCTGCTAATTTCCCATTGGAATCTCGGGCGAATATTTCATCCCACATACAGCCCCAAAGAAGCTTGATAACATTCCAACCCGCTCCACGGAATCGTCCTTCTAATTCTTGGACAATTTTTGAATTTCCCCGTACCGGCCCGTCCAATCTTTGCAAATTGCAATTCATTACCATCACGATATTATCGAGTCCTTCACGGCCTGCCAAAGATAATTGAGAAAGCGATTCTGGTTCATCGGATTCGCCGTCGCCCATGGTGTACCACACTCTGGAATTACTGGTATCTGCTAAGCCCCGGTCATCCAAATACCGATTGAATCTAGCGGTATGAATCGCTGTCATCGCGCCTAATCCCATCGAAACTGTGGGATATTCCCAAAAGGTTGGCATCAACCGGGGGTGGGGGTAAGAAGAGAGACCTTTACCGCCACATTCTAAGCGGAAATTTTCAATGTTTTCTAATGTTAATCTACCTTCAAGCCATGCCCGGGCATATACTCCTGGGCTTGCGTGGCCTTGCCAATAGACATGATCGCCCCAGCCATCGAGATCTTTGCCCCGATAGTAGTGGTTTTGGCCAACTTCCCATAGATGTGAATCGGAAGCATAGGTCGAAATATGGCCACCTATGCCGTCGTTTTCTTTATTTGCTCTAGTTACCATCATCATCGCATTCCAACGCAAAATCCCATGGAGTTTAGCCTCAATTTCAAGATTTCCGGGGTAATCTGGTTGGTTAGAAATATGGAGAGTGTTGAGATACGGGGTGTTGACAACTTCCAAGTCAACCCCTTCAACTTGAGCTGCGGCCAATGTATCGAGCAAGAGTCTACGGGCCCGGTCCGGTCCTAAAACCTCGGTGACTGCTTTGATGGCCTCTTGCCACTCAAGGGTTTGACCGGGGTCGGGGTCAGGCAATTGACTGCGCACGGCTCTTTCGCTCATGACCTTCTCCTCTAACGCGTACGGGACTTACGAACTCATTTCAACGATTCGCTTTATATCTCCATTACATCATCGTGCCAATGTTGGATTATTTGGGTGAAATCGTCTTGATTTGAACTTGGGAATACCTGATCTGAATAAATGGTTAAAATCTCACTATCTTTGAGTATTATCTCTACGGTTTTTGTATGGTCTAAATAGACGCCTGCTTCAAAGACTATCCAAGTAGGGCCTTGGCCAGCAAGTTCAGAAAACATATCACTAAACAAAAAACTAGCGAGGTCGGCACTACAGTAAAATGAGCATAATCCGTTTAATGTCTCTAGTAATGATTGGCTTTGTGATGAAAGAGATGGAGTCGGTTCAATCAACCGAGATTTTGTCAAGGTAAGCAAGGGTTTCGCCTCTTCCATGGGGCCTGCTATACACTATTCTTTTACAATAGATTCGCCTGATGTGTCGGGGAGTCATTTAAATCCAAGGGGGTGAAAGCAAATCCATGCGCAATAATGTATCGCCCCTCCTAATGGCAACTCTGATGGTATTATCTTCCTTAGCCGGTTGTCTTGGTGGAATTGATACTGAAGAAGTGGTTGAAGAGCCGATCGATAGTGATGGCGATGGCCTGTCTGATGAAAACGAAACCAATATTCATGGAACCGATCCATTTGATGAAGATTCCGACAACGATGGAATTAACGATGGTGACGAGATTGAAGCGGGAAGCGACCCGAACTCTGTTCCCGACCCTGATGCCAACGAAAACAATACTGAAAATAATACTGGGAATAATACCGAAAACAATACTGGAAATAATACCATGCCGGAAAATATTACTGGTGAGGCGTTGGTTTATTCGAATATGAACTCGTTTGCCAATTATGCAGATATGGGCGGAATGGTCGACTTTTACATCGACCTTTACAATCTAACTTCAAATTCTTCATATTTGGTGATGTGGACAAGGCAAGGCGATATTGGTGATTCTCAAATCGGGTCGATTAATCTGACCAATTCCGATGGTCAATATTCCGATATGGTTTCATTCCAAATAGAAAGCGAGTTCTCGCCGAATGGATTGGTTGCTGCTGAGCATTGTTTCCATGTCGCATTAGTTAATATTGCGACCGGTGATACCAGCTATTCTAATATGGCCTGTATCACGGTTTACGAACGGGCCGATTTGATAGCCGGCACCGATTGGACCGAATATACCGCATATGTTGGAGACTACTATACTGTAAACGGATCGATGAATATCAACTCGATGGAAGCTGGTGAGAATTACGTCGTTAATTGGTTCCTCAACAAGAGCACCGACGGTGACCAAATACCTGACACTACTCTCGAGCAAGGGGTGATGAACTTCACCAGCGCGGTCCAATTTAATGGCTCTGTTCAATCCGAAATGTATTTCGATATCGCTGGGCCAAACGCGGTTGGATTAACCCCGGGGTGGCATTGTATCCACTACGATGTTTCGATGATCGTTGGGTCCGGAATGCTCTACATGGATTCTGATGATTCGTGTTTCGATATTGAAATGCCTCATGATGAGGATAATGATGGCTGGAACGAAACGGTTGATTGTGATGATTATAATGCATCTATAAATCCAAATGCAACCGACATTTGGAATGGTGTCGATGATGATTGTGATAATGTGATCGATCCTATGATGAACTCAAACGCCAATGCTACATTCAATATCGAATGGAATACCGTTGGCTGGGTAATAGACAATTATACCGCTGATTATGAAGGTCATGACTTGTATTGGCTCGGTGGTGGGTATTTTGCTTACAGATTCTTAGCATCGCCTGATGTTGTATTTGTGAATGGTGACCGGTTAGCTATCAACAATATGGCTGATATGCCTAATCTTGCTGCCACCCTTGCCACCTTAGGGCTGGATGCCTCAAATATTACCATCTCGATGTCGATGATGGATTTAGGGACTGATACTGAAAATGTTGAGTGGGCGTACGATTCGAATACTTACATCGAATATCGGTATTATAGCGGTGGAGAATTCACTCTCTTCCTCGATGATGAGCCGTTTGCTAGTGTCGAAATGGGTATTCATGAATATCTCGATTATTCGTCGTTCTATAATGCTTCAATGGCGAGTAATGTCAGTATCAATGGTACATCTGAACTCGGTCAAATCAATTTGTTAACCGATAATAATAGCAGTGGTGCCCTCAATAGAATCGCTGATTCTTTCTCACACGATTTGAATGGTACTACACAATTTTCATTCGAATCTCAAGATGCTATCATCCAAGAAGACCATGGGATCTTTGGAAACTCAAGCACCTCTGGTGATTTGACTCAATTTATCCAAAATTTCCTAAGTTGTAATGGATATGGTTGCCGTGAATTCATCGGTGCTACCTTCAACGAGCAATTCGTTGTCGCTACTCGAGATTGAAGATTCTAGTGTCGGAGCAATCGTGCGGCGCCGAAATAGGGTTACACTTTATCGGTAAATCAACCCAATATTCTATGCCCGAAACTTGGGTTGGATAATCGGTAGATATCGAGTGTGCGCCTACTGAAATGGCTGCATCCCGGCGTTCGGTTTCGTTATTATCTGCCTCACCGTCTTCGGCGTTGTCGGCTCTGCTTCTAACGATATAACCGGCTTTGACCAACTCGGTGATTTCCTCGCCGTCTCCGATCGGATTTGTGTTAGAAAATATCGCCGATTCAGGAGTGTTTTTAACAGACATTGTAAACATTGTCGCCCCTTCTAAATTTGGATAATTACTATGATACTCTGCGCGTAAATCTCCCCCACCAAGAAGAATAAACATCGCCTTTCCTCTCGATTCATCCAATAATGGCCAGCCATCGGTGGTTATTGCGGTTGATATGTCAGGATGTTCGCCTCTAACCTGGTCTGGAGTGATGGTTTTTTCAGCCGGCCAAGCCAATTTTATTTGAGCTTCTAAATCTTCCAACATGCTCTGGGTTTGCATTACCACAATTGAATCTGTAGTGGTATAGGTCCATTCTTTAGGTTCGATCCAGATCATCAGAGGGACATGATTTGGGTTGGATTCCGACCAAGTCAATAAGGTGTCTAAACACTCCCGTAGGGTTGAACAAGTAGTATCTCTATCATATTGATTATGATAAACTCTGAGGTTTTGTCCTGGGCTCCACCAAACATCTAACTCAAATTGTCTTACGTCGAAGTCGCCGGCTTGAACATCTAAAGGCTCGTGGCTATAATCATAGGCTCGAATGGTTGGACCGCTCGGCTTTTCATGATATGAATTATGTGTGCCTTTTACTTGAATATGGTTAATTCGTAGGGGGGTTAATTCATCATCTCTTTCGTTTGATTGTTCTGAATTATTACCTATGCAACCGGTTAACGGTGCTGATAACATCATAAATGTGAAAAACCAAATTGAAACTTTCATCTCATCCGCTCTTTCAACCAATCTGCTCCATACCAACTCCACTGTTCCATGGTCCAGCCCGGTGGTATTCCTTCTGGCGGAATCGGTGGCCCCGCTGCAAGGGCTTGAGTCAATTGCGGCATTTGGGGGGCATCTGGTGAAGATTTTTTAATGAATAATCCAATTCCGAGAAGGGCAAAAATTAGCACTACCGGGATTGCGAGCCACAAAAATGAGTCGGATTCGATTACTTCTACCGATCTTGCTGCATCCTTTGGATAAAAGTCGGTTTCATCCGATACCCCGTCGCCATCACTATCCAAACAACCCTTGCGGTCACTGGTAGATTGGCCGGCATCATCTGGGCAATCATCGCTCAAATCTGAACCGGTTTGGTCGGCAAAGCCATCACCATCGGTATCGGACCAAAGCATTGCCTCTTGTGGGAAAGCATCGAATTCGTCGGACCAAGAATCTTGATCTGAATCGGGGCAACCACGGCTGCCTTGGGTCGATGTTCCATATACGAGTGGGCATTGATCGCCATTAGCCCCTATAGGTGAGTCGCCGAATCCATCGGAATCATAATCCAAATATTGGCTCGGCTCAGATGGGAATGCATCCGCCTCGTCCGACCAACCATCGCCATCGCTATCGACGCAGCCTAGTCTATCTTCAGTTGAGTTTCCGGCTGCTGTTTTGCATTCATCAGGTTGGTAACCAGCCGGATTATCTCCGTATTCATCGCCATCTTGGTTAGCCCATTGGGTATTATCGAATGGGAATGCATCCGCCCCATCTGAAATATCCCAATCATCATCCGCGTTTGAATAACCGTCTTCATCCGAGTCCGAACAACCCAATCGGTCGAGAGTTGAATCACCAGAAATTGTTGGGCAACCGTCTGGATCTGTTCCTTGGATATTATCCCCATATCCATCGCCATCGCTATCGGCCCATTGGGTTGAGTCCAATGGGTATTCGTCTTCAGAATCCGCCCAGCCATCGCCGTCGAAATCGGAACAGCCGACCATTGTGCCATAAATTGCATCACCTGCACTGTTTGGACACTGGTCTATATCATCTGAAATTCCGTCGTTATCATCATCGGTATCTTCAGCACTATCCTCGCAGCCATCACGGTCACGATCATTATTAGAATTTGAGGTAAACCCGACCCGACCTAATGGGCAATTATCTTGATCATCGTCCAATCCATCGGCGTCATCATCCTTGTCTTCACTAGCATCTTGGCAGCCGTCACCATCGTGGTCAGTCTGTTGTGAACTTACCCATCCGGTTTGGCCCTTTGGACAGCGGTCTGGTAAATCATCGATGCCGTCTTGGTCATCATCATCGTCTTCAGAGCTATCGTTACAGCCATCGCCATCATGATCTTCTGATGAAGATGAGGTCCAACCGGTCATGCCAAGAGCACAACTATCTGAAATATCCATTATCCCATCATTATCGTCATCATCATCGCACACATCTCCTTGGGCATCCGAATCTAGATTTTCTTGGTTGGGATTGTAATCGTTGATACAATTATCCAAAGAATCTTCGACTCCATCCCCGTCGATATCGTCGAATGGGTCCAATCTGATTACTTTGTTAAAATTCGCATCGACGTAATACAGGCTTCCACTCGGTCCAATCTCGAGGCCCATAATCGAATTTGCTGCGGTCTGAACGGTATCTATGATAGTGGCGCTCTCTCCGTTTTGGGCTAAATCGAATGCTGAAATTTTTCCGTTTCCGTTTTGTGAAACAAATAGAGTGTCGCCGTCTAAAGCAATGCCGCTGGGGCGGCTTAAGCCGCTTGCTAATACACCCCAGTCTAAACCGCTAATGCTACTATATTCGCTCAGGGGTTCCATTCTCGATGAATCTCCATAAATATTGGAAGAGGTAGTGGTGGTATCATCGGTATCTACCCAAAGAACCCGGCCTGTACCAGTATCTGAAATATACAAAATTCCTGTGCTTTGGTCCATAACCATGTGGCCAGGGATACTTCCGAATCGAGTAAGGACAATATCTGCATATCTCCTTACGACCCCATCAGCATGATCATCCTCGCCGGTATCGTGATCTTCAGCAAAATCATAAAAGACCAATTCACCATAATATCCATCAAAATACCAGTAAGCGTTTCCACTATCCCATGCTATTCCCATCCCATTTGGAGATTCGTGAAGCATGTCTATGTGGCTGCCCAAAAGATCATCCGCTTGGTGCTCTTTGGCAAAGTGGGTTGGAGAAGAAGGCCAAAGGGTTGGCCCCATGAAGTTATTTGGGCTCTGTTGCCCGTTGAAAGTATTCCTTGACTCTTGTGCTGTACCGAATTGATAATCGAATTCATTATTATAAGAACCAAATGAAATTGCACTTACTTCTTCCATGAAATGGTTAGCATATGCATCTACTAAATTTTCAGACCATTGGCTCGGGGTACCTGTTTCATAAACAATGGTAACGCTATCGGTAGCTCGGTTAACCACCCATAATTCGTCATTGCGATTAGCCCCGGGATGAAATTCTAAGTCGCGCGGTTTGTTGAGATTGTCCGAACTATCTGCGATTACGGTTTCTTCGAAGCCGGTTCCGAATTGTGGTACGACGGCCGATTCGTTTTCAAGAGGTTCTTGGTCTGCAGAAACGACTGTTAAAGCCGCGGGCATCACCATCAAAAAACACAAAAAGAGGCAGAGGCTCGCTCGATTCATATACTTGCGAACTTGTGCTTGCATGAATAGTTATTGACGATTTGGGCAATTTGTGGCCCTGCATTCACAATTTAGAAATACACACCCGGAGCCCAAGCACCAATGACAACCCGCCACTTCCAGCAAGAGGAGGGCGCAGTTTCGGCAAAAATTGCTGCACTTTCTATGGCAGCATTATTTGCAATAGGTGGTTTATCATATTGGGCATTTACTGCTTAACAAAGAGAAATTTAACGGTTTATTGAGATGCCAAATCTTCCGCTTCTTCCTTAGACATATAATGTTGCTTTTGTAGATGTGCAGCCATATTGTCGGCGCGTAATTTAGAAGAACACTTCGGACAACTCACCAAATGAGATTGGTCTATTTGCTCTTTTTGAGCCGGTTTGTCTGAAAATACCCCCTTGTTTTTCTTCTTCATGAGCAATAACGCTAGAATGACAATCATTCCACCGGCGATAATATATGGGGTGAAATAACCTAGTTTAGAAACCTCTACGCTCAATGTAATGTTCATTGTAACATATCTGTCCCCCTCTTCTGCTTGACCATCTTCTCCTTGTAGATCGATTGGATGATTAAAGGCTTCATCCAAGACTCCCAAAACGATAAGTTTTCCATGATCACCGCTATGGACATGGAGGGTTAACTCATATTTTCCATTGAGGGCGGTCTCTGATTGTCTTTCGGCATTTAGCTCACAAAGATTTTCGTCAGTCTGACCTTCGCCACAGAGGATTTCCACATTGACGCCAGCGGCTTCACCACCATCTCCATCCAAAACTACTCCTGAAATTACATATCGGTGGTCCCACTCGTGTTCAGCGCTTCCCATACCAGGAATAATAATCAATGAAAGTAGAACTGCGGCCATCATCATGCCTAGGCTTTGTTTGCTCATGGCCCGCCATCGAAGGTTTTACAATAACACTTTCCACCCTAAATATTCATAAATCACTAACCGCCCAATAAAGAACGAATATTCCAAGTGAAGAGATTAGAACGATGACGGGCTTGATAAAACGCCAACCAACAACCCGATTGTAGCTATGATTACTAAGGTGCTGATGTTCTCTTTAAAATGTGTAATGGACCAAGAATGCAAATATATTCCAGAATTTACCGGCATTACAGTAAAGACCACAAATGTATAGCGGCAGGCATGGACGAAGAGCAGTCCCCGACTCCACTCTCGATTGATATCAGCGTTCAGACTCAAACCTCCACCAGTACACCACAGTTGTCTGGAGTGATCTGAAATTACAATGGTATAATAGATTTAAATTATTTATAGACTTTTAAAATGCATGATATGAAAATATTGCCACTAAGTTCATGGCCTATGGGCCAACCGAGAACTTGTGTCTGTAGATTCTGATGAAGCATTAAGGCGTGCGACATTGGTTCGCAGTGACCCCTCGTTGATCGGAGTCACTCGTCGAAATATTGCACTAGAGAAAGGGATATTTGAGTGGCAATACTTCGCACCTAATGATGAATCAGTAGACGATGAGGAACTTATTAATCGATGGAATTCACTTGGTTTACCACCTGCTTGGAGCGAGGTCTGGATTTGCCCAAATGCAAGAGGACACATTCAAGCGACTGGCCTAGATTCCAAAGGCAGGCTTCAATATCGCTACCATGCCGATTGGACCGAGATAACTACGGAGATGAAATATGATGATGTGGTTTATTTTGCCTCGCAACTCCCCCGCCTGCGCAAACAAGTCGACCGTGACCTTAAGGAAAGTTCGATGAAACTACATACCGTTTCTGCCCTAGTTGTTCGCCTGATCGACCTGTACAATATTCGCGTTGGAAGTGACGAGTATGCCAAGGCTAACGAGTCCTACGGTCTAACTACCCTCAAATCTATGCATCTCAAACATATCAAAGGAAATGCTGCAGAAGGTCGTCACGATGCTGTATTTACCTTTACTGGAAAATCTGACAAAGATTGGGAAATCACCATAGAAGATGACCACCTTGTTGACCTTATTTTACGTACAAATCGACTGGGAGTAAAGGATGCTGACTTATTCATGTACCTCTCCGAAGCTGGAAATGAGGTGGACTTGAAAGCCGAGCATATTAATCAATATATCCGAGCTTCTAGTGGAGAAGGATTTACTGCAAAGAATTTCAGAACATGGGGGGCAACTTCTCGCTGCGCCGAGCGTTTGGCTTTTTTAGCCCAACCGCAAAGGGAATCGGATATGAAGCGATGGCTTAGAAAACTGCCCGATGTTGATTCGATGAACAAACTTTGGACAGAAGGTGATTGGCTAGTTCCGACTACGGATTTGGGAAGAAACAAAGCTATGTTAGCCGTTATTGACACTGTTGCAGCAGATCTCGGCAACACTCGCTCCGTATGCCGTTCTTCCTACATTCATCCATGGTTCCTCGATGCTTGGATGGAAGAGCGATTTCTCCAGGCATGGAATGAGGTTGTAGATTTGCGTAGAATTTCGGGCCTCTCTGTCGGTGAAAGTGCTACGCTTCAAGTTCTCAAAAATCTCCAAAAATAATCCTTGTAGCAAGAGATATGTCACAAAACCGGAATACTGTATGTAAATACCATGGCTACGGACTG
>PSPR01000020.1 GCA_004195515.1 Methanobacteriota archaeon
ACCTTTAATCTTGGATCAATCGTTAAAACATATAGGTGGTACTTACCACATGGTTTCCCCTTCTCGCACATTGAACAATGCTTTTGAAAGTCGTCGAATACCATGGCGTGCCTACAATGAGCATAGATATTAATCATTCTAAAGAAAAAACGATTAAATTTACTCAAAAACCACAGGTTAAAATACCCCTAGCGCCATCTTCTTTTGGTGACTTACAGAACCATAGATTGTGAGCCATATCCGTGTCAATTTTGACACATTTATCTTATCTGAATTAGAGTATAGAGGGAGACCCATGTTGAACAATGAAGAAAAAATAGTCTGGAGAATGGTGGCAATGGTCGATGGAGATATTATTTCCAAAGACCACAAAAAGGCTGAAAAGGCGATTAAACAAACCCGCAATGCGGTGGTAAAACGTTTGTGTATTAATGCTAAAATAGATTACCCATATGCTTGGTGGCAAGGCTCTGAAGCTGCGGATAAGATTGAATTTGTCGATAAGTTTCTTGGCACGCTTATCTCGGTGATAAGCGGCTCTAAAGTCAGGGCTCATGACCACGAGTTAGAATTCATTAGATATCGCGTTCCGCAAATTGTTGCTATTTTTGGTCCGAAGCCAACCGATATGACCGCTGACGATATAGACTCACAAGGAAATTGGCACTTCGGTGAAGGTGATCATGAAAAGATCTCCCTATTGGGCAGCACATTGCCTGTTCCAAGCGATATTAGGTCTAAAGACCAGCCAACAAAACAAGAGGTTATCGCCATGGCTGATGCTCAATTATCCTTGGATAATTGTCCCGGTTGTAATGGCGATATCCCATTTGGTTCGATCATATTGATCACGGAATTCGCTCATTTATTCCCGGCTAATTGTTGTGATAATATGATATGGTTCAACCAAGATGCTGAAACCGATTTAGAAGGGTTGGAGTGATTAAAATGCAAGCGAAACGAGTAAATAAAGTAGAAGCAGAATTACAAGCATTACTAGATAATGGAGCCAATGTCTGGGTGGTTGGAGATGTCCATGGTCATGCCAAAACCTTGGCGGCTTTAATCGATAAACTCGACATTGATCTATTGGACCGGATCGTGTTATTGGGCGATTTAATCGACCGAGGGCCGGATTCATGTAAGGTGATTAAGATGGCTCGAGAGAATCATCAAATCTTTGCAGTAAAGGGCAACCACGAGGAAATGATGCTGAAATGTTTCGATCCATTTCATCTTGAAAACCCTGGCCTAAATCAAGCTGGATGGTACTATATTGGCGGTCGTGAGACCGCGCAATCCTATCTCAATACCTTTCAAAAACCAGATGGTGATATCGATAATTTATCGTTGGTAAAACGTGCAGGACATGATCTTGCTTGGATTGAATCTTTACCCGACCACATCGTTTTGGATGAATGGAGATTGGTCCACGCTGGCTATTCGCCTTCCGAAGGCGAATTGGATTCCCAATCGACTGAGTCCTTATTGTGGGTAAGAGGAGAATTTCATAATTCGACACGAATTTTAGATGAGAATCGAACCATTGTATTCGGCCATTCAACAATGATCGGATTTGGAATTCCTCAAGATGGAATTTGGTTTTCCGAATTAGAACTCGACAATGGAATGTTCGCAGCGATGGGGATCGATTCATGTTGCTATGGTGGAAATGACCCTCAATTAACTGCCATGAACCTTCAAGACGGAAAAATTATCAAACAACGATTAGTCAATTGATTTTATTGAAAATTTCCGAACCAACGATTCGCCACCGCTCCAATGGCCAAAATTGACAACCAACCCACCCATCCCCTAAGCATGGACCGGCTGCCAACCCGCTATTTGAACGCGGTCCTAATCGACGATTTCGCCACAACTCACCTCGGCGATTTCCTCTTGCACCCCGATGGAACTTTTAGCCAATCAAACGGCGACGAGGATGTCGAATCTACCATCGATGGCACCAATAGATTGATCACTAGAAGTTTTCAAAATTGGCATACTCATTTGCCTATGCAATTGAATGCTCGGGATTTTTCAGATGGTCTAGCCCTTTCGGATTGGCTAGCCAAGTCTATCTTTCCCACAGAGATGAGACTAACCCCCGAAATAGCAGCGATAGGTGCTGCTGCTGCTGCTGCAGAGATGTGCAAAACCGGCTCTTCATTTGCCAACGATATGTATCATTTCCCAGGCGCGATCGCCCCGGTTCTGGAAAGCGCAGGTTTGCGCGCCATCGTTTGCGGTCCACAGACTCAATGGCCACCGCAAGAGGGCGGAGATAATGGTGAAGTCAAGCGTGAATTAGAACGCTTGCTCGCAAAAAATTCCCCCTCAAATCTAGTGCAATATGGAGTCGCGACCCATGCGATTTACACCTGTGATCAAGAGGTATTATTATCGGGTCGGGATTTAGCACAAAAATACGATACCACCTTACATATCCACGTTTCTGAAACCCGAAAAGAAGTCGCAGATTCCTTCGAAGCAACCGGGTTATATCCGGTCGAATATTTGGATTCTATCGATTATTTTATCCCTGAAAAAACCGTCTGTGCTCACGGGTCATGGGTCAAAAAATCAGAGATGCGAATCATGGCGGCAAACCAAGCAATCTTAGCCCATTGCCCATCTTCTAATATGAAATTAGCATGCGGAGGTACCGCTTCACTTCCAGCTTATCTCGAGGCAGGAGTGGATGTGCGCCTGGGCACTGATGGAGCCGCCTCGAGCGGGTCAGGCCTCGATATGGCTCATGAAGCACGCATGGCTTGCTTGGTGCAGCGCCATGACCATTGGGATGCTTCTGCTCTAACCGCAGCAAATGCTTTCAAAATGGCAACAAAAGACAGCAAAGATTGGGCGGTTTGGAATCTTAACGATATCAAAATGTCGCCAAGAGGACGTGCCAATAACCGCCACATTTCCAATCTTATCTACAACGGTGCTCAATGCCTTGACCTCTGGGTCGAAGGCCAAGCGATTCGCCAAAATGGCCAAACTCTCACCCTCGATGAGCCCGCGATCATAAACGAACTCAACCAAGCTGTCGAAACCTACTACGAAGGGATTGAATAAATCAAACTAATACTATCGATTTGTGAGTACTAGTTTGGTTTAAATCATCAGGAATGATAGCGCCAATATTAGATAGCAAGCGATAAGCATTGAACCTTCCAACCAATTGGTTTTACCATCTGCTAATATTAAATTTACAACAAGAACCGCCATGAACGTAGCTGCGGTTTCTAGAATTCCGAATTCTAATGAAAGCCCTACGCCCATTATCCAAGCGAAAATTACCATCAAAGGTGCGACAAAGACGGCTATTTGCACACTGGAACCAATGGCGATTGCTAAAGATAGATCCATTTTGTCTTTTCCTGCAACCAGAACTGCTGTGAAATGTTCAGCGGCATTACCAAAAAATGGCAAAAGGATCACACCGATGAAAAGAGCTGGCATATTCCATTTCGTTGCCGCTTCATCGACCGAATGGACTAGAATTTCTGCCATCCACGCTACAAAGAGGGTTGCTATTATGAGTAAAATCCACGCGTCCTTTGTCGCCATTTCAGGCTCGGAATCTCCATCGCTAGGCCCATCTGAAGCGAAAATATGAGAGTGGGTTTTTAGTTGATAAAATAATGATAGAGCATACATAACCAGTAGAATTAATGATGCATATCTCGAGAGAGTGATTATTTGGGCGAAATTACTACCACCATTATCTACTGCTGCCGGAATGATCAGCGCTAAAACTGCGAGCATCAGTAAGGATCCATTCATCGATAGTGCATCCTGGTTGAACTCTTGGGTTTGATGCTTTATTCCACCCCAAAGCAGCGATAGGCCAAGAACCAGTAACAAGTTACCGAGAATTGAACCGATCAGAGATGCTTGAACTAATACTATCATCGTCTCTGCTTGTTCAGGCTTGGTTGCTGCGGTGTAAATGGCTAAGCCTGCTATGATGATTTCTACTGCGTTACCAAAGGTTGCATTGAGTAGACCTCCAACACTTTCCCCGGTCCGCAGAGCTATCTCTTCGGTCGCATGACCCATCAAGAATGCAAGCGGCATTATCGCAATCATTGAGAATATGAATGCGGTAGAAGGATCAGCATGAGAAAGCGAAAGCCATGCTGCAATCGGCACCGATAAAAGAAGCCAATTTAGTTTTGTTTCCTTCGGGCTAAACGCCTGTAAAATACCGGTACGCATGTGGGTGGTTTCACTCATTTAATTCAGCCCGACTCACTTTTTGCGCTTTATTGAACGGCGTTTTGCTGATTTACGTTTTTTGGGTTTTTCATCGTCATCGTCATCGTCGTCATCATCGTCAGATGATTTCTTGCGACGGCGCTTTGGCGTCAAGGTATTGACTGCGAATGGATCATCTTCTTCAGATTCGTCCGCCATGGATTTGGATTCTTCTTTGGGCTCTTCCTCTTTTTCTCCCCCGGTGATAGCATCCATATCGGGGTCTTGAGATGTACCGACGAATTCCTTCATCCAATCCTCGTCCTCATCATCATCATCATCGCCTTTCTTTTTCTTGGGCCCGCTCATTGCAGTGCCGATTACCATCAATGAAACGATGATGGCAAGGAAAGCCATTCCTGCAGTTACCCACGCCACCATGAATGGTGGGTCGGTCAAATTGTATACTGCTGCGAGTTGCTCTGCATCGTCTTGGACCGGCTCAGAATATTCGCAAATGGTCTTTCCATCAGCGCGATGTTGACAATTGTCTACGACGAATCTTACCTTACTCGAGCGTTCGTTTCCTGCAGAATCGGTTGCTTTTACTTGGACTTCATGAACTCCAGATAAGAAATTACCCGAATTATATTCCATCGATATCGTCCAATCGCCATTTTCTGCGATGGTCAAACCAGATACGTTTCGCCAAGGTTCACTAACCATATTTGCTTCGCCAAAATTACGGATGAATCGGATTTGCATCGATGCAATGCCGATATCATCTTCCGCTCCAGCGACGATTTTGATTTTGTTTCCATAGAGATATTTCGAACCATCACCTTCATCGGAAGGAGAGAAAATCGTGATTGTTGGAGCACTAGCGTCAATTCTGTAATTATCAATGATGATCGAGGCAAGGTTGCCAGACATATCAGTTAAATTGATAGTGATCTTTATGTCACCCGCTTTAGCACTAGATTTCAACTCGATCGGGTAGTAATAATCAGGACCTTTGGTTGGGTCGTGTAGGTTATCTGAAGTCTTGGTCATCAATTGCTCTGCTCCTTGAGTCAATGATGCGCCTGCTGAGGTGCTAATATTGATGATAGCATCTGAAAATAAATTCTCACTCGAGGTAATCCTAATCGAATATTCGCCTTTGGTCAAGGCGGTTGAGTCGACAGTTATGCCCTCCGAGTTTTTGATCTCAAAGGTAATAGTTGGTGCTTTTGTATCCTCATAAATAATAGCGGCATTGAGCCCTTCGTAAACAGAAGGGTTAGAATTTCCATGAGAGTCTGCAATGACAACCGCGTACCAAACATTTTGTTCTGAATCGGATGGAACTGGAATTTCCCGAACGATGGTCGACGGGTCTAAATCGGTTTCTTGTACCGTCATAACATGCACCCAGCCCTCTGCTTCGGTTGCATTAGAGCTTGTGAAATTAGCATCACCGAATGGATCACCAAAGTGTCGATAAATATCGTAAACCTCGCCGGATTCAGAACCTGAGTTAACCCAAACCAATACTACTTTTTCCAAGCCGCCGACCATCGTTACAGTAGAAATTGTCGGTGCCAATGGGGCGCGTGTATCCTCTGAAACCGGTCCGAAGAAATTGTTTACCAATCCGGTGAAATGGTAGGTTCCATTAACATGGCCATATCGAGCTTCTGTGGTTACGAAGTAGAAAGATGATTCTAGAATTCCATCGCCGGAGAGATCTAAATCATTGAGATTAATATCAAAGGATTGAACACCATCTGGGACACTACCGACCCAAGTTAGTGATTGGTTTTCGACAAATTCAAACCCACCAACTCGATAATTGGAACGCCAAATATTGTACATCTCTCCTTCGACACCCAATTGGTCGGCCCAGGTTACCCTGGTAATTCCATCACCGAGGAATTGAGCATAAACATTGGTTGGTTCTGCAACCCAGTTATTGAATGCGTCTTCGAACTCAAACGCACAAGCTGAAGGTTGAATATCGAAGGAATAAGCCCCGAATTGGTCGACGACTACCACGCAATAATATCCAATACCAAGGGTCCCTGTTGGAACTTTATATACAAATTGAGAAATGTTTTCTGATACGGTGGCCAATAATTGTGCATTTGGGTCGAGTGTATTATTGAATAAAACCCCAGAAACATAAATTCGATATGTTTCATCTGTTTCACCAGGAACATCGTTCCAAGAAATTGTCGTATTTCCCGACCCCGTCAATATATCTTCTGCGAAATCCGCTGAAACTCCGCCGACTGCTGAAGGAGGTACGTTGTCCTCCAGAATAGATTCGGTCATAGCATTATTCGATAGAAATCTAGCATCTTCGTAATCTTCACCCATATGGGTATAATTTGGTAAAAGATAAGTTACAGAATAATATACCTCTCTATTTGTATTGAAGTCGATATCTAAAACAACCTTTGTCGTTGTAGGTGCAAGGGTTTGAATCGGGGTAGATTGAGCGAGCAAGCCCTGCCCATTTGATCGGGTGATTGGGTAATCGGTACGCCAAAGGTGAATCTGAATCGCATCATCACCTGATTCTGGTAAGACCGGGTTTATCGAATTATAATTGATCCAAGTGACCGTTGTCTGGCTGGTCGCCGGGTCGAAACTCGCATCGACATTATATGGCGAGCGACTCGGAGTGGTAAATTCGTAAACCGGTTCAAGGGTACTGCTCGCATTGAAATCCAATGGTGCCGAAATAGAGCCATCTTCCAAGTAGGTAACAACCGCGTAAAAATAGGTTCCATTTGTTCCTGCACCCACTTGATAGGTCACACTATGGCCGGGATGGGGGTTTGAACCGCCACCGCGGCAACGTAGTGTACTTTCTCCGAGGACATCTTTATTGCAAGCAATCACCGAGGCCCATTCCGTCAAATTTCCAATATTTGCCGGGGTGATTTGGGCGGTGTGACGATATACTCGGTAAGTCGTATCCCACAAATCTTCGTAAAGGTCTAAATCGCCACCGGTCTGGTCGATATTGCGCCAAGTGATGGTTGTGGTTTCGCTTAAATCATCGAAAGCCGCACTAATATCCTGGGCTTGTAATTCCGATGGAATACCTATATCTGCGGCTGCTGAAGGCAATAACGGCATCGATGAAAGGAGTAGTAAAACAAGGACCAAAACCGTTGAGGCGTGTCGGCCACCTTCTAGCGTATCGCGAGTCATCGACTTATGGTTAACACGCGTTAGTTATGAGGGTACCGCCGTAGGCGCGGTTAAAGGAGCAATCCTGAAGCGATAGAAGTTTTGTCAAGAAGATTTATTTTTTAAGTGGATTTTCCAAATCCAATCGCTGAATTTCTGTGCGGGCTTTTGTGAATCTAATTATGAAAGTATATGCGCCACCGATGCCCGAAATAAAGACGATCAACGAGATTGGATTGATGTCAATTCCTTGGATGGTTGCCAATGAAGTCATGTCCATCCAAGCCATTATGGCAGCACTAAATAATGCGATAAGAGTCAGAACCATTCGGTCTGCTCGACTGAAACCGCCATAATTTCTCGAACCTGCGACCGCTTGAGCCTGAGTCCCAAGATAAGAACCAAACATCGTAATCATGGCCGCGATCCAAGCCAATTCGACATGACCGAACCAGACCATATTGTAACCTAATGCTAGAACCCAAACGATATCGAGAACCCTATCCAATGTGTGGTCTAAATAATCGCCCCAGCGGGTGACCTTTCCCGTGGCTCGGGCAAGATTGCCATCCAATCCGTCCAATGCCATTGCTAAGACCAAAAGAACCGCGGCGCCAACAAAGGTTAGAGCGCCTGTTATCCCGGTGCCGGCACTCATCATACACCAACCTGCTGCTAAGCCGGTTGGCAGAGTGAGCCAAGTCAAGACCGCAGGCTCAACACCTTCTAATTTAGATACCAAGGGGTCACTCATTCGCTTGAATAAATCCCGCCCTTTTTCAAGCGCCATAACCGTGGCGGCGCGGTCATTATTCATTAGACATTATGCTGGTCAAGCCAATCGATTGCATTCTCTGGAGTTGAATGGATAGGGCAGCCGGCCTCTATCCATTCAAGAACCCCATTGCGCCCCTCGAATATTGGTCTCGAATCGCCGATAAGGTCGATCCATGGGCCGCCGAGCATTTCGACTTCGACATTTGCTTGAATCTTTTCTTTGGAATATCTTCGCTGTTCAAGTCTAGAACGCAAAATCCCCGGTTCGCAACGCAAGACGATGAGTGCATCGAGAGGTAAATAATGGGCTAAATGGCCATCGTAGAGGGTTAATTTATCCGGTTGAACAAAATTTTCTGCCATCCTTTCGACGTCCATCTGTCGAGACCCATCGGCTTCTACTTCGCCCAAATGACCATTTATTTTAGCGATTTTTGTTAATGAAATCACCGGAAATGGCAATTGTCCACATAAGGTGGTTTTGCCGCAACCAGGTGTTCCAATGACTCCTATCGAGAAAACCACTACCTGATTCCGGCTCACACTCTGGGTAAAACGACCCAAGTGTTAAACCTCATGGCTACCCTGTCATAAATCGAGGTACCACTATGGCCAAAAAAACTTATGAAAACGCCGTGGCCGTTCTGCTCATAACAACTGAGCCAGGCCGGGAACACGACGTAGTAGCCCAATTGCGAGGAATATCGGAAGTAAAGGAGACTCTTCTCCTATTCGGAGAATACGATGTTTATGCAAAATTAGAATGTACAGACTTTGGACTCTTATCCAATGTTGTTGTCTCTCAAATACGAAACATCGATGGGGTTGAAGCAACAAAAACTTTGACCGCAGCGCCGATGCTGTGATGAGCCATGAAGGATTGGCCCAACCATGTTCGGTGCAACCAGCCCAGAAGCTGCTTTGCAGCAATTGGCGGCATATCATAAAGAGGGCCGAACCGAATTGGCTGAAGTAATGGCAAGTGAGATGACCGAGCAGTTACTGTATCGCAAAGATAGAGATGATGCTGACCAAGGTATTTTGGTCCAAGGCTTGCGGATTCTTGCTGGAATTCTGAATACTCGATCCAAATTTAAACGAGCTCGTGCAACGATCTCTCTACTCCATAAACAGCGCAATCGCCTCGGAAAAGCCATTGGGCATGACTTTGCTCAAGCAGCAGAAGATTACCGTCTCGCTGGGTGCATTCACGCGAATGCGCAGAAAACCGGTGCTGCGAAAAAAGCCTTCAAGCGCTGTGAAAAACTCATGCCTAACCACATTGCTGCAGCCCTAGAATGTGCTGAATTATGTGGGAAAACAAAATTGCTGACAAAACTGGTTCGCTCAGCCGGCCCAGTAATACTATCCAACGGCGTTTACATCTTGGAAATCGAAGGCCGGCCGCCCGCTGACGCTCAAAGAATTGCTAATATCCTCGGGGCTGATGAAAAGGCTTCAATCGAGGCTCAAATCATTGCTATCGAGGCCGGTGAACAAGCAAAAAATGCCCGATTGCAAGTGGCGATGGATTCGTTGAAGCCAAAGCACGATTACTATACCTATAGCACCAACTAAGCGGCTGTTCACTGGTAGCGAGGGATGGATTTGAACCATCGATCTCCGGGTTATGAGCCCGACGGGATATCCAAACTACCCCACCTCGCTGTAAACCGGGCGCCGTGGTGAATGTTCTTGAACCCACCGCCCACCTTTTCTAAGGTGATTTGGGTGGGGTTTTTGGCAGATGACCTGCTACGAGTGTTTGATGAGCATAGATATTCGCGTATCTGCCCTAGCGGTTTTACTGTTGAGCGCAAGCTTAGCAGGTTGTTTTGGCGGCGATGATGATGGGCCAACAGTTTACGGTGGTCCAATTGATTTGATAGTTTACTACGAAGAGACTGCTGGCTCGATCCAACAGAATTGGCAGAACGGAAATATGGTTTCCTCAACCGGTGTAGAGATGAAGTTCGAATTTGGTTCGACATCGTCTTCGAAGGGCGAAATTACCTCGATTTATCTGATTCCAGGAGATGGTGGCGATACCGTGTCTCAAAATCCAACCGATGGTGCTGAACTATCCTATACCTATGGAACTCATGGATTATTCAATGTCACCCTTGGTGCGATTGATGATGAAGGAAATGAGCACATGATATATGTGTTCATTCGGATTGATATGACCATCGTTTGGACCGATGATAATACCGCCCAATCATCGATGACCTTCGAAGTTACACCCGATACAGAAGACCATATTCCCTTGCCAGAGACCGTCATGTACCGTTCGACCGTGGAAAATCCAGGCGGAAACGTTATTTTTGGAGGCGGGAATTCTGATGTCACATGGTCATTAAAAAATGGAGAGGATGTTGAAATTGACACTCAAAGTGGCACTATCAACGATGGTGGAAGTGAAACGATGGAAGATTCTTCTAAAGTGATTGTCGCTGGCACTTGGACCCTTGAGGTAAGCGCCGATGGTGATAATGTCAACATCGATAATGAGATTATGATCCACTATGTCGAAGGTTCTGAATCAGCAAAGAACCCCCGCCCAGCTTGAAAGTAAAGTGAAAGTGGTCACATCATTCGCTGTACGCCGAATGGGTTCGCAAGAAGGTCGATTTTAACTTTCATTTTTTTTATCACCTCCTCTACCTTTGTTCATATACCCCCTGCTATGGTTTAGTTGTGTATGGCAACCAAGACCGAGACCAGCGCCAAGAAGCAGAAGAACGAAGAGACCCCTGATGTTGAGGTGGTAATGATGGAAGAAGAAGGAACAGCCGAACCGACCATCGATGACCTCCCCGGGGTCGGACCAGCGACCGCAGAAAAATTGCGAGAAGCGGGCTTCGATGAATTATTAGCCGTAGCGGTTATGTCCGCTGGCGACCTTGCTGACCAAGCTGAACTGGGTGAGGCGGTCGCAAGTAAAATCATCCAAGCAGCCAAGAAAATGGCAAATATCGGTGGTTTCATTAGTGGAAAAGCACTGATGGAACGACGAAGAGAAGTTCAGAAATTATCCTCGATGGTTAAATCAATCGATGATTTACTAGCAGGTGGGTTTGAAACCCAAGCTTTGATCGAAGTTTACGGTGAATTCGGTTCTGGTAAAACCCAGATCGGTCATCAACTAGCGGTCAACTGCACGATGCCTATCTCCGAAGGTGGGCTCGATGGGGATGTAGTCTACATCGATACAGAAGATACATTTCGCCCTGAGCGAATCACCCAAATGGCCCGAGGCCGTGGCCTCGACCCAGCGGCTGTTCTCGACAGAATCCATGTTGCAAGAGCCTACAATTCGGCTCATCAAATGCTATTGGCTGAAGAGATCAAACGAATGAGCAAAGGCCTCAATATCAAAATGATTATCGTCGATTCATTGACCAGTCATTTCAGATCCGAATATATTGGCCGTGGAATGTTGGCTACTCGCCAACAAAAACTCAACCGTCACCTAAAGGATTTGAAGCAATTAGCTGATGTCAATAACGCCATGGTTTTGGTAACAAACCAAGTCATGTCCAAACCTGATGCAATGTGGGGCGACCCAACCAAACCGATTGGTGGTCACGTCTTAGCTCACGCATCAACCTTCAGACTCTACTTGCGCAAAGCCAAAGGTGGACGAAGAATTGCTCGATTGGTCGACTCTCCAAACCTACCTGATGGCGAATGTGTTTACCAGGTATGTGAAGATGGTCTCCGAGACTAAGCACCAAGGTAGTCAAATCCCATTGGACCTCACCTCTTGAGGCGGCACATTCAAGGTAGGTCGAAAGGGCATCATGGCCCATGCGTCATCTTATCGAACGTGTTTTGGAACTTACCGAGGCCGAAGAAGGGCCTTCAATTCGACCAACAAGCGTGGAGGAGATGGACTCCAACGATGCAGAATTGCGTCGCCTTTTGGAGTCTCTTCAACCAAGAATAAAGGTTTACGGCGTCGGCGGTGCCGGCTGTAATGCTGTATCGAGATTATTCGAGGAAGGATTATTCAAAAATAAATTTGTAACCGGTCATGCGATAAATACCGATGCTCAAGCATTATTGATGAGCCCGTTAGAAAATAAAATTCTCATCGGAAGAACCGCCCGTGGCAGAGGTGCTGGTGGCGATCCTACCAAAGGTGAATCTGCTGCTCTCGAAAGTGAAGTCTCGTTGCGAAAAATTACCGATGATACCCAGTTGGCCATTATCACCGCCGGAATGGGCGGTGGTTCCGGAACCGGCGCAGCAGGACAAATCGCCCGGCTTGCAAAAGCACAGGGGGCGATGACAATTGCTGTGGTCACATATCCATTTAATTCGGAGGGAAATATTCGCCGTCAAAACGCCGAATGGGGATTGGAAAGATTGCGTGAATTTTGCGATACGATTTTAGTAATTCCAAACGAAAAGTTGCTCGAAATCGAAGGCGTAAAGGATTTGCCGATCGCTAGTGCATTTCGAGTCGGCGACGAACTTTTGGTTCGGGCCATCACCGGCGTTACGGAGTTATTGACTACAGATGGTATGGTCAACCTTGACTTTGAAGACCTCAAATCTGTTATCGGTTCCGGTGCAGGTGTAGCAATGATTGGACTTGGTGCTGCAAGCGGACCAGGTCGGGCTGAAGCAGCTACATTGGAAGCATTACACTCTCCGCTATTGGAATTGGATGTTTCAAATGCAAGAGGTGCGCTCATCAATGTGGTTGGCGGAGCATCTCTAACCCTGGGCGAGGCTGAAAAGTGTGCTCAATTAATCAAATCAAAAATCTCTGATAATGCACGTATCATTTGGGGTGCTGCTGTCGATGAAAACCTTCAAGATGACATCAGAGTCATGTTGGTCTTGACCGGAGTAAAATCCAATCAGATTTACGGGACATCAGAAAACCGCCAACTTCGAGCATTAAAAGCTCGAAACATCGAATTCGTCAATTAATCTCGCATCGAGATAATGGCAAAATAGCCAACGGCCATAAAGATTAGGCCTCCCACTACCATCTCTACGGTCGATAATCCGAGTTCGATATCTTCCGGTTCTAAGTCCCCAATGTAATCTGGACCTCGGATCGCATATGTTTCGAGATTCCATTCATCCCCGTCTGTTGAATTATCACCATCGACCGCATTTCCAGCCAAAGTAATTCTGACCCCGAGGTCGGATTGTTCTGGGGCGGTCCAATTTCCGCTCCAAGATCTTTGACCGTTAATTGAATAATTATGAGTTAAGCCCCCATCGATGAATTGAGCGCCTTCTATCTCAAAATCGCTGTATGCAGAGTCGCTGGTCAATCTAAATCCACCTTGAGCGAGCTCGTCGTTTTGGATAACTGGTGACGTTATATTGATGTAAATAAAATATGTGACCCCGGGGTCGTATATTGTCGGAATTCCTTCTAGACTCACCGTGGTGGAATCATCGGCACCACCGTGGCAAACACAACCATTATTGCCAGAAGAGTCGATACCGCCTGGTCTGCTCGAAACCGTAGTTGCGAGCAACGCAACCGATAAAATCAGGCAGAGAAGATGCTTCATGAATCCAATGGTACCTTGGTCTCAGCAATGAAATTTGCCGAATCATACATCGGCAAGATGGCCAGCCGAATCCAAGTGTTTCTGTCCTCTATCAAGCAAAGACCAGCGAAATGCTCTGCCTTTCCCGGATGATTTGACAAAATTTCTTTCACTCAATTGCAGCATATGATATGAAAGCAATTGTCGACTCGTCTCCAATTGAGTTCTCAATTCACCCGATCTGATTCCGAGCGACCCGCTTTGAGCCAACACTTGCATAATCGCAATCTGCATACCTGTGACCGGTGATTGTAATTCCTTGAGCCGTTTTTTATCTATGCCAGATGATGCGAATCTGCGGATTCGTCCATCCATCCATGAAAATACTCTTCCTTCTTTTTCAAGAATCTGTAAATGGTGTGCTGTAACTCCGTTCCCGAGACCAAGCGCATCCCTTAGAGCTGAAAAATGAATACTTGGATGCGCTTCGATGAAGCCTAATAACCGGCCTCTGGTGAAAATCCCACCTTCACCTCTTTGAGTAATTCCAATCAGTGGTCCTAGAACTGCCAATAAAACACCCATTCTCGCCGCTTCAGATGCCAATAACATCGTCGCAGTCGAGGTGATTAAACCCACCGCCATTATCATCATAAACGTCAATGCAATAATTTGAGTTGCCGGCAAAACCCAATTTTGTTGACTGGAATTTTCAATTATCGGTTCGATGTTAGAATCAGCCTCAGCCCGGCTATCTTGTTGTGGTTCATCCTCGGAAATCTCGATGCTAGCCTCTGCGGTTGCGCCATCTTGGCTCTCATCCGCTTCTGGACTTTCATCGGCTTGAGGTTCTACGATTTCTTCGGTTTCTTCGGTCGATGGAGAAGCCTCTTCCCCCTCTATCGAATTTCTCCATTCGGTTTCGATTTCACTAAGGTGAGGAATTGTCGGCACCAATAGGATGACGAGCATCAAGGCGAGAATTCTCCAACCCCAAACCTCCCGTCCAATCATGTCACTCCCTCGCTTATCTAGCATTAGACTTTCATGGTACATGGATTTGACCGAAGGAAATCAACAAAGAGGGGGTTTGAATAAGGATGGAGTAAGCCCCCAATATCATCAAGGTGAGATGATGTTACCGTTTGGAGATGCAGATTTACCCGAAGAAGATGATGACGAAATCGATGTTTTTGCCGAATTAGAGGTTGATTCAACTCCACCTGCTAAAAGAGGTTCAGACCTTTTGGATGCATTTGATGAAGATGATGACCCCTTGGCTGCATTTGCTGAAGAAGAGGAAGAAGGTCCTCAAGAAATCTCTTTATTTTCGAATGAAGATGTGGTAATCGGCTTTGAAGAAGAGGATGCCCCGGCACCTAAAACAAGTAGCTCAAATCCGGTTAATACTGCTGAATCGACCTATCGCTTACTGCTCGAAACGGTTTGGGTCGACGACATTCTCGATCCATCCGAAGTCGAATTACTCGCTCGTAAACGCGGTGAACTCGGTGTGAGTTTTGAACGTCATCTAGAATTGGTTAGGAATATCATCGGAGGCTGAACTCTTTTGACCCCAACCCCTTTTGAGCACGGATTAGCATTGGCTTGGTCCGATGGCGCCCTATCTCGACAAGGTGCTCAAATGCTTGAAAATCTGCAAGAAAAATTGGATTTGAACGATTTTGACCGAGCGGCTCAAGAAGAAAAATGGCTTGAAAATATTTCCAAGGGCGAGAGACGTTCCTTTGGCGATGGAGATGAAATCCTCAAACAATGGCTTGATTCACTAAACGATTTAACCAGCTTGGAAAACTCGGTCAGAATGATGGGCAAAGCGGCTTTAAAGGTCGGATTGAGTAAAAAAACCTGGCTTAATGCCAGTACTTTTGCCCATGGATTAGGTTTGGGTCAAGCTCTTGCAGAAGGAGCGTGGCTCGAGGTTGCAACCGATGATTTAGGTGACTGGCCAGCCGCTTTGGATCCATTGGCCGTCATTCTTGGTTTGGTGATAAATATCCAAAAAACAGTAGCAGAGAAATCCACCACTAACCCGATATTTGTAAATATCGATTACGAGGGGGCGAAATCGGAACCCTTGTCCTGGATGCCCGACTTATTACCGATCGAGAACGAACAATGTGCTTGGGGTTGGAAAAATGAACACGCCCGGGACACAGAACCCCCAGAACGGGATTTGGTCTATTGCAATTCGGTTCTGATCGCGTGGGTCCGCCGCTTGGTCGCAAAGCGACACGAACGCGGCGAACCTGGTTTATCGGGTCTTCCCGAAGGATTGGTCTTGATGCCATCCTCTTCGAGCCTGAGCCGGGAAGGAAATGAGTTGACCATCTCGATGATCGTCGATTTAGGTGACTCAGGCCTTGTTCGCCCATGGGCTAAAATCATCGTTGACGGGGCGATTAACATCGTTGCTGCTCCCGATACTCTCGCTGAAAATTGGGTCGGCATTCACGATGCGCTTGCAGGATTGCTAATTCATGGCCTTCAGACCTTGCCTCGACAATTGGTATTAGCCTCTGGACTAGATCTCGAATGTAGAAACGTTAGTATCGATGGTGGCTGGATAGTGCACGATCTTGGAACTGCTTAATGAATTACAACCTCGGTTGTAATTTTGCAGGATTCCTTTAGAGAATTCGAGACAGAACAATATTTTTCGTGCGATTTTTCGACCAATCGCTCGACCAGTTTTTTGGGAATATCGCCTTCAACATGGTAAACCAAATGCATCGAAGTAAAGAATCTTGGACTGGCATCGGCTCTAGTTGAATCCATTTCAACCCATGCCTTGGTGATAGTTCTGGTTCTGAGCCCTTCGATAATATCGACCAAGGAACAAGCCCCTACCATCTGCAAGGTGATTTGCATAGGTCCTGGGCCATCCTCATAATCAAATTCGATTCTCTGGCCTTTTGCGGTAATTCCAGCCATGCCGTGACCGCCGGTCCATTCGACTTTGCTCTGCATAATTTGACCCAAGAGTCACTATGGAATGAAGTCATGGTTGACCGGCGCGTTGATGAAGGAGTCGCTGGTGGGCCGGTTTGGTAGCCATGTCAGGAACTCCAATCACGATGGAAAATGGAATGCTCAAAATCCCCAACGACCCGATTATTCACTATATCGAAGGTGATGGAATCGGTGTCGACATAACCCCGGTGATGATGGAAGTGGTAAATGCTGCGATTTCAAAAGCGTACGGCGGCCAAAAGGAAATTGTTTGGAAAGAAACCCTCGCGGGTGAAAAAGCATTCAATAATGTAGGCGAGTGGTTGCCCGAAGCAACCCTTGATGCAATGCGAAGTGGATTGGTTTCGATCAAAGGTCCACTCACAACTCCAGTCGGTGGAGGAATCCGCTCACTCAATGTTGCTCTGCGTCAAAAGCTCGATCTTTTCGCTTGTGTTCGCCCGGTGCGATGGTACGAAGGAACCCCTTCACCGGTCAAATCTCCCGGCGATGTTGATATGATTATCTTCCGTGAAAATAGCGAAGATGTCTATGCTGGAATCGAATGGGAAGCAGGCTCACCCGAGGTCAAAAAACTCATCGACTTCTTGCAAAATGAAATGGGTGTTGACAAGATTCGATTCCCTAATACCTCCGGTATCGGCATCAAGCCGATCAGCCAAGAAGGCACCGCTCGAATCGTTCGAGCGGCTTACAAATACGCTATCGATAACGACAAGGATAGCGTAACTTTGGTGCACAAAGGAAATATCATGAAATTCACCGAAGGCGGATTCAGAGATTGGGGTTACCAACTGGCAAAGGACGAGTTCGGCGCAGTTGAAATTGGAGATGGACCATGGTGCACTATGACCAATCCAAAAACTGGAAACGAAATAACAATCAAAGATGTTATCGCAGATGCTATGCTTCAGCAAATCATCACTCGGCCTGCTGAATATGGTGTTTTGACCACAATGAATCTCAACGGCGATTATATCTCCGATGCTCTAGCTGCTCAAGTGGGAGGAATCGGAATCGCACCCGGTGCAAATATCAACTATGATTCCGGGATTTCAATCTTTGAAGCAACCCATGGAACCGCACCAAAATATGCTGGCCTAAACAAGGTTAACCCTGGTTCATTAATCCTTTCTGCTGAAATGATGTTGCGCCATATGCAATGGAATGAGGCTGCCGACCTCATCGTAAAAGGAATGGGTGGGGCAATCGGTGCCAAAACCGTAACCTACGATTTCGAACGCTTGATGGACGATGCTGAACTACTCTCTTGTAGCGAGTTCGGTCAAGCGATTATTCAACACATGTGAGGTGGTCATTTGGCTTCTTATGATTCGAAATGGGTCAGCGTAAAAGCCGGTGATAAAACCAAATGGTGGATTCGCATGAAAGCCAAAGTCGATATTTTAAACGGCTGATGGTTCAACGAATCCAAGTATTTAAATTTCGGCTATTGGCAACTGTCCCGAAACCAAATCTCTCCTCGAGCGCTCTTGAAACCAAGGCAAAATCGCTATCTCTAGTGGCGACCAAAACGCTTCCCAATTCACCTAATGGCCGCTTTGCGAGGATTGCTGCTAAGCACATTATGGTTTGATCGGCGGTTTCAGGATAGATATCCTTGTTTTCAATCACATTTCGAAGCGGTTCACCATGAATTCTTTTCATCGCGGTAATCTCGTCGTAAACCTCTTGATGATCTATCAAAAATTGTTTGAGGTCGGCTCGGATATCTTCGCCATCAACCTCGGATTCGATGTGGAGATCCAAAGGACTCCAATTCGAGAAATCCTTGATTATATCATTTACGATTTCCTTCATAGTCGTAGCGGTTATGACTTGGTCAAGACTTGAATCTGAAACCAAAATATCACCAAAGCGTGAGCGAATTCTGCCGAGGTCATTTCCAATCGATTCCAATTCGCTGCGAATTACTTTTGGCATCCACAAATGGACTCGGCCTTCTTCTGCTCGGCGCAATAAAATCCGATGGAACCTGCCGGTGCCGCCGATATCTAGGGCGGATTCGGCTGAAATTCCTAATTTTTCGCTGACTCGATGAACCAATTCATCGATCAAAATATTGGTGTCGACAATTACCAAAGGTGATAGCGCTAAATTGCGTAAATATGCCCGGTCTCGCACCTCTAACTTGTGACGATTATTGGCAAATAACCCTTTTTCTGCTGCTGCTAAGCGCTTGATATCAAGAATATTGAACCGCCCAGAATTCTGGGCTCGCTCCAATAACATCAATCCATCTAGCGGTTTTTCTGCTGCAGCATCATTAGCGATATCATATACCTCTTCACAGCTGACCGGATCGAACAACATAGCTTGAGCATAGCGGTTTTCAAAGGTATTACGATTCCTGCGGCGTTCGCGTTGCAAATTATTGATCGCAGCCTTTACCCGACCGGCGAAGGGTTCATCGGGCAAAGGCCTTGGGGGAGAATTTGGATAATTGCGCAATATATCGAGTTCTTCTTCAGAATATTTGGTCTTCTCGACCATTTCGACTTGCCCGTCTTGGCCTTCTTGGCTTACCATGTGGGTGCGGCGGACGAAATTCTTGACCAATCGAGTTCCTTCGTCAGTTCTTTTCTGGCCTGATGCGCTATGGCTGACGTTGAGATAAAGTTGGAATCTTCTGGTAAGTGCTGCTTGTAAAGCCGGTTCACTCCTGAGCAAATCAACAGCTTCAGACCATTGTTCAGCATGAGCCAAGTGAATCAATGCCTTGCGGTGCAACATCATCTTATGCTCGTAATCGAAATCGCCATGATCGCCGGCTCGACGATAATCTCGTGCCGCGTTCAACTCATTCTTATTACTAGCATGAACCGCAGCGCGGGCCAAGGTATGCCAAGGCGACATAGGGTCGTGTTCTTGATACCAAGCGACTAAATTTTCTAGGCCGAGGTCATGTTCTAGCACCAAATGTCGAACCGCGTGCATCATCGGCATTGCGGTTATTTCACCAGATAGCAATCCATCGAGTAATATTACCACGCCTTTGGATTTGCCAGTCTGCAATAACCAAGAGGCTCGGTTGAGGCGGAGTGTATCTATGACCGCATGGAAAAGCCGTGCTTCTAAATCGCTGAATTTAGCGTTGTTCACGCTTTTTGTCAAGTCGTCCAATACCTTGGAGTCGGCTAATCCATCGCCACCATCTCGCAATGCTTGGCGACAATTATTGAATGCCTTAATTCCTGCTTTATCGAGGGTTCCAACTATCCATTTATCATCGGTAAGAGCTGCTCCATCGAGCATCAGCATCAATCCTCGTGAAATTTCGCTTATCGCACTGGGTATCGCCGCATCTGCGACCGCGGCTAAAGCGCAGCGCCGAGCGGCCCGGATGGAGTCGAATGAATGACTAGTCGTATGTGCAGGTAGAAGGTGGGCGACCATTAGAGTCTGGTAGGGATAGGTTTCGGCTCTCGTGGTATCGACCAATAACAGGTCAGCAAGTCGCGATAAGTCCAAGCCTCGAGTAAATAGGTCAATCGATGATTCGAGTCCAACTTCGGTTCCGAGGTCGTGTAATTTCCGTGCCGATTCGACCCTGATTTCAATAGTGATGTCCGCATCTTCGACCAAATCTGATAGCGATTGTTCACTAAGACGTGGAATCTGTTGATCTAACCAAAGGAATGCTGCATCGCCGAGCGATTTTACCAAAGGCAAAATCGTCGAGATATCGGCATCGGATTCAATCGCTAAAGAATTTAATAATTCTAGTGCTTCCTCGCTCGCACCCTCTCTGACCAAAGCCGATAATCGCCACATTTGGATGGTTTCAAGCAAATGTGCATCGCTTATAGAATTCAATCCAACCTCTAATTCCGCCGAGGATAATTCCGCTGCAGATTCTGGAGGATGGGCCCAAGCAGCACTTCGTCGTGCGGCCGAGAGGCCGTCTTCGCCTTCGAGTGAACGACTTGTATTCCAATCGGTGATTTTCCCACAGCGGAGGTCGATTAAATCGCCTAAACCATCCGCTAAATCCTGGTCGGTTTTTGCTAATTCTTTGAGAGCATCCGAACTATCTTCGCCTAGATGAATCAATAGTAGAGCGCTGATGATCGCAGCATCTTCGCTCAAGGATTCCAATCCTGAAATATCTCTGAGACCACGGCGACCATTAAGTTGGGCTTTTGCTTTTTGAAGTGCAACCCGAAGTGTTGCATCATTGCAATTTGCCTCGAATGAGGAGATTGCATCGGCTAATTCCTTGGAATTACTAGGGTCAATTTTTCCGGCATTAACATCGAAAGATTCTCTTTCTTCCTCGATGATTTCTGCTTGAGGAAATGAAGCAAATTGTGCCAAAATAGGTGTTGCTTCGGCCATTTTTTGCCATACTGGATGTACGCCGTCCTTGCTGGCTTTTTCTCGTAAATCATCGATGGTCGAGTCGTTTTCTTCTTCCCAATCCTCCTCAAACAGAGTTTTGCGAATCAATAAAACCGCTAATCGGAAAGCGGTTGGAGAACCATCGTCGATAAGAACATCTGAGATTTCTGGGAGCCATTCCATCGGCCCACCAGCACCACGCCCACCACGGCGGCCACGACTTCCTCTTCTTCCACGCATCAATGAAGGGGTCGGGGTTGGATTATCCTCGTCATCGTTGGGGATCTGAAGTTCGTTGAGTGCGATTAACAAAAGTGATTTCCAAGGTTTGGTCAACATTGTCCATTCCGGCGTCTTGGCAACGATTCGTTGTCGAGCGACCGGTGGGAGATTGTCTTTCATGCCATGATTTAGACACGCGGCGATGTTCTTCTCTTGCAGCCCCATTCACCCCTACGGGGTGAGGGCCCTTGTCCGCCCTCTTTAGAGCCACCGGCTCAGCAGGCGTTTGGCAAACAACCATGAGGCAAACCCTCGTGGGTAAATTCGATGCAGACAATCAACATCGTCATCTTGTTACTGCATCCCATTACCTCAACCGGAATCATCGCTTGGATGTGGTGGCAATACGGTTGGAAAAAGAAGAGCCTTCAACTCAAAGGCGACCAACGTCGCGAGGGTATCGTCAATCACCAAAAAATCGGTGAGCGGATCCTCCAATTCACCATCGCTACCGTCATGCTCGCTTTTGCAGCTCGCTGGTATACCGGAATCGGTTTGCTCCCTCAGAGTTTGCACGGTTTTACCGGGTCGCTCGGGGTAACTTTGTTGTGGATTATGGCCCGGTGGGGCCGGAGTGCGTCTAAGGATAGAGTCGCCCGTAAAAAACATGGTCGGGCAGCAGATCTGCTCATCGCGCTAATGTTTTTACACTCATTCCTCGGATTTCTCTATCTGTTCCAAATCCTTAGATGAGGACATCCAAGCCGGAGCCCACCAATTCCATTTACCCATAAGGCGCATCGCTGCAGGCACGACCAAAGCACGAACTATGGTTGCATCGAGCAGGATTGCTAATGCTAATCCAAATCCAATCTGCTTGAGAATAATAACGCTTGAGAACCCAAACGAAGTGAAAACGACCACCATAATAGCGGCGGCACCAGTGATTAGTCGGCCGGTTTTTTGTAAACCGTTTGCGACCGCTAAAGTATTGTCACCGGTGCGTTCCCACTCCTCGTGAATTCGTGAAAGCATGAGCACTTCATAATCCATCGATAATCCAAATACGATACAAAACAAAATTATCGGATTTACTGAATCTATCGGTTGAGGAGTGAAATTAAGCAGATCTGCCCCATATCCCCATTGGAATATTACCACCATCATCCCAAAGGATGCTGAGATCGAAAGGATATTCATAACCACAGCTTTAATCGGGATTACTATACTTCTGACCTGAATGAAGATCAGCAACATCGTCGCACCAAAAATAAAAGTCAACGCTATCGGTAACGCATCTGAAATCGCTTGGAGGTTATCGGCCGAATAAGCGGCGAATCCGCCGATCATTATCTGAGATTCCGGGCCTGATTCGAGGTTATTTAGCAATACGGGTGAATTCTGTCTCATCTGTTCGATGTGAATCCTAGACTCAGGGTCGACTTCCGAACCACTTAAGGCAAAAAGATGGAAAGTAACATCGCCTGAAACGAATTGTT
>PSPR01000021.1:0-75829 GCA_004195515.1 Methanobacteriota archaeon
TAAATCGACGGTAAATCTTTGAATGATCCCATCTCGCTTCAATTTGGCAATTCGGTCATGGGCGGTCACCCTTGCCAAACCAAGTTTTTCTGCGATCGAAGTAACCGATGCCCGAGAATCTATCTTCAATAATTCCAGTAAAGCCAAATCATGAGGGTCGTTCTTCATATTTTTAACGAAACGCAACTCCCTTTTAATCTATCCCGACATAATGACGGAATCTCCAATAGAAACACAGGTAATAACCGACAAATTTATGTTTTTCATAACGAATTGTTCATGAAGGAACATCCCAACCCACTAATTGGAGATATTAATGACCGACGAAAGGAGATTCTCAAGCAAAACCGTTCACGCTGGAACCAAACATATCGAAGGTGCGGTCAATACCCCCATTTTCCAATCTTCAACTTACCAACTCACAGATGAGGCCTATGCAGGCTGGGCTGCCGGAGCCCAACACACCTTGCTTTATGGGCGCCTTTCAAGCGTGAATTCCGAAGCGGTCGTCGAAAAAATCTGCGCGCTTGAAGGAGCAGAGGATGGCGATTTATTCGCAAGCGGCATGGCAGCGATATCAACCACTTTGATGGGATTATTATCACAAGGCGACCATATCGTTGCAAGTAGCGATGTTTATGGTGGAACCTATGGTTTGATGACCGAGGAATTACCAAGATTTGGGATATCTACCACCATGGCAGATATGCAGGACCCAGCATCTTATGAGGCTGCGATCCAAGAGAATACAAAAATACTTTACATCGAAACCATCACCAATCCTGTGATTAAAATTTGTGATATCGAAGCGATGAGCGAAATAGCAAAACGCCACAACCTATTATTGGTTATCGATAATACATTTGCAAGCCCCTGGGCTTGCCAGCCAATCAAAATGGGTGCTGACCTAGTTATCCATTCGACCACAAAATATCTCGGCGGACATTCTGATATCGTCGGTGGAGCTGTGGTAGGAAGTGCGGATTTGATAGCAAAAATGTTCATCAAAAAGGTACATTTCGGTGGCTGCCCAGATCCACACAATTGCTTCTTACTCGAGCGCGGAATGAGAACCTTGGCGGTACGAATGCCGGTCCATTGTTCCAATGCGGCTGAAATTGCAACAAGATTGGAAGCGCATCCAAAGATAGCAAGTGTGAATCATCCAAGCCTCGTTAGCCACCCAGATTATGATGTCGCTCAAAGAATAATTCCAAAAGGAACCGGAATGATTGCATTTACTGTAAAGGGTGGAGATGAAGCCGCGCTTAAATTCATGCGTGGCTTAGACATGATTTTTGAAGCAACTAGTCTCGGCGGAGTTGAGAGTTTGATCGAATGTCCATTCAACTCAAGCCATATGTTCATCCCAGAAGATGTTAGGATAGCAGCTGGCCTCGGACCAGGTTTGGTTCGCATCTCGGTTGGTATTGAAGACGTTGAAGACCTATGGACCGATATCTCAAACGGATTGAATTCTCTTTGAGGGATATCTTTTGGAATTGTCAGAACTCGGTATTACAATAGGATTCATGTTCTTGATGTGTTGGTCGCCAGGGCCAAACACAATTCTTTGTGCGGCTCATGGAACAATCCATGGTTTCAAATCTACATTGAAGTTGATTTTTGGGCAAGGTGTGGGTTTCTTTTTGGTTGGCATGGCAATCGCATTGAGCATGGATATAATCGAAAATTATTCCGGAGTAATGTTTACTCTAAAATATGTAGGCGCAGCCTACATTCTCTATCTATCAGTAAAAATTGCCAAGAGCCCAGTTACCAAATCAGAACAAACAAATGAAGACTTGTTAGGATTCAAAACCGGGGCAACAATGCAATTAGTGAATCCAAAATCCTTTGTATATTTCACCCTATTAATTTCAATATACTCAACCAGAGTCGGCGAGGGCGTCTCAATAAAAATCATGATAATCTGTATTTCAACAGTAATCGGCATAGCCTCGGTACTGTTCTGGGCATATTTTGGCTCGAAAATAAAGAAACTTCTATCGGATCAAAACAAAGCAAAAAAAATGAATATTACCCTAGGGGTATTACTAGCCTTGGTCGCAGTAAATATCCTATTCCAATAATTAATAATTAATTTTAATTTTGTTTATCTTCTTGGTATTCTTTCAACTTCGCTTGGTACTCTTCATCGGTTAGGCCGTGCCATCCTTTGCAAAATCCTGTTGGCGATCTGCCGCATCCACATTTGTTCATAAGTTTTATTCCTCCCCATTTGGTCCTAACAACCCACCCTATTAATAAAATAAATTACAAATTAACTACTCAGTAACAATATAGTAACCACCTTATTCTTAAGAAACCTATAGCTAGAGGCAGGTATGAAGCAAACCGATGTACAAGCAGCGGCATGGACAAAAAGCTTTGAATCGGGGAAATTCGTTCGAAAATCAAGTGAATTTCGTGACCAAATTGAAACCGGTGGCACCTTTGATGTTGAAAGCGACCGCTATCATCTCTACATATCCCACGCCTGCCCGTGGGCCCATAGAACACTAATCACCAGAGCCTTATTGGGTCTTGAAGACCACATCACCGTAGATGTGGTTGATTGGCATATGAATCGCGATGGATCGTGGTCTTTTAATTCCGAAATAGAAGGGGCGACCGCCGATACCATCAACGGCCAAAACAGCCTTGAAGGAGTTTACAATCGAGCATTTGATGGCTGGAAAGAGAGCCAAAGAATCGGCACAGTCCCGGTTTTATGGGATAAGAAACATGCTACCATAGTGAATAACGAAAGCAGTGAAATTATCAGAATGCTCGATATATTAGCCCAATCGGGTTTAGGTAATGGTACAACCTTATGCCCACCAGAACTTAAAGACGAAATCGATGCCATGATCGCTGCTAATTATGAAAGTGTCAACAACGGCGTTTACAAATCAGGTTTCGCTCGGACCCAATCCGCATATGATGAAGCTGTGACTGGTTTGTTCAACCGACTCGATGAGCTAGAAACCCATCTCGAAGGCCGTGATTGGTTGGTTGGAGCCGAAAAAGGCCAACTTACCGAAGCGGATATTTGCTTGTTCCCAACCTTGGTGCGTTTCGATTTGGTTTATGTGGTTCACTTTAAATGTAACCTTAGACGAATTATCGATTATCCAAATCTTCAAGCCTTCATCGAACGGATGCTCAATCAACCAGGGTTGCGCGACACCTGTCATTGGGACCATATCAAAGGGCATTACTTTTGGTCACATCAGAGCATAAACACCTATCGAATCATACCGCTTGGGCCGCTTGAAGGTGCGCATACAAAGTGAGCCAGGTCTTTTTTTAATTTGAAACTACAGCACTGTAAAGCACGACTGGAACCACGGGCCTATCTCCATCATCGGTTGCAACTTCAGAAATTGTAGTTACATGTTCACACCCCGAAACGATTTCACCAAAGACGGTATACTCTCCATCTAGGAATTCATGGTGTTCAATGTCATCTGGTATGAGGAAAAATTGTGATCCAGCCGAATTCGCTTGAGCGGTTTTAGCCATCGACATAGTACAAGAAAAATGTTTCAATCCATTATCTGCTTCATCGGGGACATTCCAATTTGTCTGGTCGGGGCAATCCTCTACCGTAGCAATAGATCCATTGCAAATCCCGTACCAATCCGCCGCATATCCTCCGGTTCCATCATAATTTTCAAAATCTCCGCCTTGAATCATAAAATCATCGATGATTCGATGAAATTGAGTAATATTATAATTTCCTGCTTCAACATGCTTGTAGAGATTATCAGCGTGATTAGGAGCGGCTGTATGGTTTAATTTAATTTTTATTTCAAAGGTTGCTTCTGCCTCTTCTAGGCTTTCACCATGGTAAATATTGAATGTTACATAACTGCCAACGCCAGATAAGTCTTCTGACGAATCAGGATTACCAACGCATCCAGATAAGAAAAAAACCATCATCATAAAAAGTGCTTTGATTCTCAAACCAACAACTCCTAAATAGGCCGAAGAGGTCTTCAGATATGAATTATTTTAATAATACATTATTTCAATACCAGCGCCTCATGGACATCTAATGGGGACACACGAGTACCAGCAAGACCCGCGCAATGAGAATGTCTGGATATCGATAAATGGAGAATTATTTCGCCGTCCAGATGCGAAGGTGTCCGTGCTAGACGCAGGATTCCTACTAGGGGATGGCGTGTGGGAAGCCTTTCGACTGCACGATGATGTTTTGGTGTTCTTAGATGATCATATCGATCGTCTATTTCGTGGAGCTGCTGTAATTTCACTTGAGATTCCAAATAAGCGCGCAGAAATTATTTCTGAGATTCAAAAGGCAATCAAGGCCAATGATATGCACGACCAGGTGCACATTCGCCTGATCATCACCCGCGGGTTGAAACCCACGCCTTATCAAGCACCTTGGGTCATTTCTAGCGACCCCACGATAGTTATCATTCCAGAACACAAAAAAGCCAATATTGAACGTAGCATCAAAGGCATATCTTTGGTTACTGTAGATATAATTCGTGGACCTCATAATGTTCAGGACCCCCGAATCAATAGTCTATCTAAACACAATTGTATTGCAGCCTGTATCGATGCAGCCAATAAGGGAGGAGAGGAAGGCTTGATGTTGGATCCAAATGGATTTGTCAGCACTTGTAACTCAACTCATTTCTTCATGGTCAAGGATGGAGAAGTTTGGACTTCAACTGGCGAATTCTGCCTTGAAGGCATCACTCGTCAGAAGATAATAGATATCTGTAATGACAACGGAATTCCCTGTTTCGAGAAGAATTTCACTCCAGCAGACGTGGCTGATGCAGATGAAGCCTTCGTTACTGGAACATTTGCTGGATTGACCCCTGTTATCGAATATGATGGACGGCCAATGGGAGCCGGAATAAGAGGACCAATCGTTGAGCGATTGCAAACATTATACCTAGAATTAATCAGTAGGGAATGTCATGTCTGAAACTAGAATTGCAATGTGGTCCGGGCCACGTAATATCTCGACTGCGATGATGTATTCATTTGATAATCGACAGGATTCTTATTGCAGCGATGAACCATTATATGCCCATTATCTAGATAGAACAGGAATCACCCACCCTGGGGCGCAAAAGGTAGTTGATAGCGGTGAGACCAATTGGGAAAAGGTGGTCGATTCCCTTTGTGGAGAAATTCCGAATGGAGCTGAGATTTGGTATCAGAAACACATGACCCACCATCTCCTACCCCATATCGGTCTCGATTGGATTTCGAAACTCACCAATTGTCTTCTGATACGCGACCCTAGGGAAGTGCTACTTTCGATGTCGAAGAAGACAGACCAAATCGACGTCATGGCAACAGGCATTCCTCAGCAGAATCGTCTTTTTAACCATCTTCTTGAAACAACCGGAGAGGTGCCAACAATTGTCGACTCTAGAGACATTCTGAAGAATCCGGAGAGAATGCTTTCCAAGTTGTGTGATGTGTTGGAGATTCCATTTGACAAGTCAATGCTTTCTTGGCCGGCGGGTCCAAGAGAATGTGATGGGGTTTGGGCAGAATATTGGTATGATGCAGTATGGGAATCAACTGGTTTCGCACAATACAGGCCACGAATTGGAGAATTGAGCCCAGAATACCAGGTGTTTTATGATGAATGCCAGATTTTCTATGATCGGTTACACTCTTATCGAATGAAATTTTAAATTCCCAATCCTTTCCACCAAATTATCCGATCATAGAGCTACAATACCTTTGATTTCTTGCCGGGTCTAACTTTATAACAAAATATCCGCCGGTTAACTTTGATGTGGAAAACCCCTTTTGCGGTTTTGATTCCTGTGCTACTTCTCACAGGATGCGTCGGCATTAATGAGCCACCAGAGCCTACAATCGATACGATATTTGGCCTCGATGGGGCGGATTGGGCGAATCACTTTGAAAAAGATGAAAATAATCAAACCGAGGCCCACCTGAAACAACTCTCCATAGAATTCGACTCGAAATCATTGATTAACAAAACCATTGTTGAATATTGGTTGGACCCTGGCGATGGCAGTGAAACGATACGAATTGACGCAACTCAGGGCAATGTGATCAATTATACCTACACTGGGTATGGCGCGTTTATGGCTCGGTTTGGAGCCGTGGATGATGCTGGAAATACAGATACAATGCCCCGTTCTGTCTATGATTGGCCAGCGTTACTCCGACATGGAGAATATTTCCTGAATGAAACATTTGTTGACCAACCTAGCAATCTGTACATCGATTCTCCGAATCCTAACTCTGTAGGCTCCCCAGAAAGGATAAGTATTGAATCAAGAATTGCGAATCTTTGGGGTTGGCCGATAATTTCTGAATCTGTTGATATTACTTGGCTTTTAATCGGCCCAGATGGCGAAGAAGTGGCTTCTCACACCGAGACGATTCAAGGTGGTAATGATTTCACTTGGGAATTCAACCTTGAAAATCCAGAACGAGGAAGTTGGGAGTTGATTATAGATAGTTCAGTGGATTCTAGTTTGAATCAAGAAACCTTTTTCCGCCTAGGATATGGTGGATTTGTGTACGATACAAGTGAATTATAAATCCCCACTCCTTTCCACCATCGACCGCCTCAAGCAGTCGGAGAACCCATTTGGAATTGGGTCATCCCCAAGTCCTGATAGATTTGCGGCATTACGCCGTTTTTAGAATAGAGATAAAGAGCAGTAACCGCAACTTGCTCGGCAGCATTGGTCCAAGCGATTGCAATGGCGACTCCACATACTCCGAGTGCTAATCCGACGTACCATAGTGGACCTAATACGGACATCAACACAAACGTAAGGATTACGATCACAACGACGAAAAATCCCCCGATTAGACCAATTCCTAGGCCCGAGGTAATATTTTCTCCCCAAGATTTGTGAAACATTTGCTTACTTGATTTCAGACTTTCACCAACACTTTTGTTTTCGATAATCATGTGCGGTATCATGAAAAAGGTCATCATCCACCAAACCGCGGCTCCAATTGCGGTCAGAATCATTGCAAATATTGCAGATCCACCTTTCTGATTTCTCGCAGCCTGGTTCAAAACCTTCAGCAACAAACCGACCGTTCCGGCAATTACTCCCCAGACAATAATAATATGAATTTTGCTCATTGCTGCCGACACGCCATCCATAAATTTGGGGTCTCCTCCTGTAAGCCTAATGTGTGAATTGGCCACTATTGCACTATTCCAAAAAGTCACGACGATCGAGAGGGTCATATATCCAACAAATACGAATCCCATATACGCAGGCGTCATCTGTTCTTGAGAATCTATCGCCCATGATTGCTTAAGATATTGAGGTGCACTCATCCCAATCATTGCTATTAGGCTCATAAATCCACAAATAAACATGTAAACGATTAGTTCAGGATCTTTCTTAACCACAGACATGCTCAACTTGCTCATTTTCCAGCCGCGGCCAATCGTGTCAAAAAATCCCATAGTTGGCCTAGGTAGAGCCGGGGTTTTTGTGACTACCGGTAAATTTCCACGCAGAAATAAATTAAGCGGTCAACTAAATATTGAGGGCCTTGATCGGATTTTCTATCCAAGAACTATCGGTTTTCCAATCTATTTCGGGACAATCGATGTACAATTCTAATTCATTACCATCCGGGTCTTTGACATAGATACTTTTGGTAATTGTGTGGTCGGTTATTCCATCGATTTGTATCCCTGCTTTAATCAGTTGATTCTTGGCTTGAATTAATTGTTCGAGAGTATTACCGATACACCACCCGACATGGTAGAGGCCCAGTCTTCGACCTGCTAACGGCCCTGGCGCTGGCCCAACTTCGATCAATAATAATTCGTGATGGGTTCTGCCACTTGTGAGAACAGCCGCCTTTCCATTGAAAATAGTACCATAACTTTCGAGTCCGAGAAGGTCCGAATAAAATTCAACCGACCTTCTCAAGTTTTCGACATAAAGTACGACATGGCCGAGGTGTTCAACCTTCATGGTGATTGCAACCTTCCGGTATATTAGAAGGTTTCAATTTGGCCACAGGCCACTCTTAACTTTTCTAAACACCCTGAATAATCGTTTTCTTGGTCTTCGACCAAAGCCTTAGCATCCTTCCAAGCGATAATTGTTGCACCGCTCCAAACGCTCCCCCGGTCACGCGCATTTGGAGAAAATTGCCAATCTTGCCCCGCCGATCTACCAGCGGCAACCAACCAAGCCCAAGCGCTTGCTTCTTTGTCTATGTCTCCCTTTTTGGATAGGGCCAATTTTTCAGCGGTCCCCATTCCATCGACCAAGGCGGTGAGAATTAAATCGTTAATATAACCAACCGCACCGGGCAATTTCCCACGCTTATATGGAAATTTAGAGGCGACAGAAGCTTTGGATCTCTTTTCGCTTAATTCACGTAGAAATTTACCGAATGGGCGCATTTTTACCAATTGAGCCGACCACAACTCTTCGGCTTCATCAGCGGCTAATCCGTATTTTTCCAATCCAGCTTGGCCGTGGTCCGACCATAATGCGGAGAGAACGTCGTTCAAGGATTTCGCAGAAATTTCTACCGCATCCCCATCTCGCTCGTGGAGGTCTCCTCTTTGAGAAATTCTTACACCGCTTCCTTTAGCAGAGTTCAAGAGAATCAAAGCCAATTCTTTTTCAGCAGTAGAACCTTTTAGTTGAGTTATTCCTTCTTCAGCATTAGCGAACCATTTTTCAGCCACAACAAACCCCTCATCAAGATTTGCCAAAACTGCAATCTTTACTCTTTGAGCGATCGAACCTTCATTCAGGGTTAATCCGACCCACCCATCTAAAACCCGATCAATAGACTCTCTTGCTCCATCTTGTGAGCAGCCTTCAGGAACCCATATTGCATCAGGGGTCATTATTGTAGAGAGATTTGGTGGTAGCATCGAGAGGGCTAAATCGTGAACGAATGATTTTTTCCCTTTGATGGTACTCAAGGTTTTGAAGTCGATTCCGACCTTACTACCATCGATGAAATTTAACAAGAGGTAGCCATCTGCACACATCTCATTATCCTTAACTTTGTCAAAGTCAAGGCCCTTTGTTATCCAAATATTCTCTCTTTTGGTAAAACTAAATCTCGATTTATCAAGGACTTCGTCCAACCAACCTTCAGGGATTGTTGGGATTGGGCCAGAGCAAACAAATCCGCCCCTCCAAGAGAAAAAGTGGTATCCAGCCCGGGCATGAGTTTCCCAAGGGATCATCCTTAGCGTTGGCATGTGATGATTTTGAACCCCGGCCTGATACGCAGGTTTTCCATCTCCTCGGCGAACGAATGACGCCGAACCAAAAGATTGGTGTTGATAATTTCCAACGATAGAAATTTCTGTATCATGTGCGGCCATGAGGGCTCCGGCAAGCGCCTTGGCAATATTGTCGCCACGCTTTGCCATCATCTTTTTACCAAGCCATTTTTTGTTATGCCGATTATCGAGGACTTTTCTTAGACTTGCTAATGTTTTGGTAACAGGGTCGATTCGACCCCACTTTAATTTTCCTGTCCAAGTCATTGCCGGTAAGAGTTCTTCTCCGCGGTCCAATAAAGTATCAAGGTTTTTCCTCAACCGCTTTTGAGTGTCGAGGTTGGCCTGTTTGGTCCCCCGCATACGCATGCGCTGGCGCTTTTTCCCAGGAAATTCTACTTGTGAAGGACCTGCCATGTAAGTTGGCCGACAAGCCCCCCCCTGTTCATTGCTTCGTCCAACGGATTAGGGCTTTTTGCTCGACTTCACTAAGTTTTGCCGGGATTACCAAGCAGTGCAAGCCGCCGGTTTCACAAATGTGTAAATCCTTCAAAGGAAGATAAGAAATCGATTGATTTTTCCCGCCCATATCAGTACAAATAACGACATCTAAGTCATTGAGTTCAGCAATGATTTTTTGTGATGCTTCAAACTTTAATCGTTGAAGATTTGAATCGTTAATATCCTCATCAATCGAATCTTCTAATTTTTTTGCCATTGCCATGATAGCTGTTTGCGCATCTTCAGGCTGCATCGGTTTTTGATTTCCAGTCCCGGCCCCGGTTGGGTCTAAGTCGAGCAAACATAGAGTGTGTAATCCTTGAATTCTATTGAGGGCGATTACCTCTAGCGGCGAGGTCGCAATCCAGCCCCCGTAGGGGTAGGTCAAGGTGGTTTGTCGACCAAATTTATAATTTGACAAACCGACAGCCCCAGTCACCAACCCAGTAATCGAAATACCGTGGATAATTTCACAATCGATTCCAGCCTCTTGAGCCTGCAATTGTAAATCGACATGGGTGGTTGCCTGGAGCGGATCTCCAACAACCAGTAAGGCTACAGACTTTTCTTTCGCTAAAGAAAGCATCTGTGATGGCTCTTCAACCTCAGGACGCATCACTTTGGTAATTTCACCGATTTCCGTTTCTAGTTGGGCTAGAGCAGATTCACTCCAAAGCGCGGTATAGGCTTCGTACAACCTAATATCGGCTTGAGTGGCCGCCGAAATCGCCGCCCGAGTCATGTTAGAAATGCCACTAGGACCCAATCCGATCAGAATCAATCCAGCCGTCATGCTCAAACCCCCCGCTCCCTTGGCCTTGGCGAGTATCATGCGCCACTTGAGCGTGCCGAGCAAGCAAACCGCCCATTGGAGGCAATATTTAGCAAGTCAAGGGTGGCTTGCTTCAGGCTTCGGCATTCATAATTTGGACTCGATGCGAGCGATACCTTTGAACGATAGCGCACCGAATAAAATCGATATTTTCACGATTGTTGATTTAGAAGCGATCAAAGCCGGGCCAAAGCATTGGACCGACCGCCTAGATAAACAGTTATACGATTTGCACCCAGAATTATGGCCGCAATCCCACGACCAAATTGGCGATATAATCATATTGAAAATTCCTGAAAAATTGAATCCTTACCGAGGAGCAATTGGTCAAGCAATTTTAGAACAACATAGCAATGTTCGCGCGGTATGTGCTGATGAAGGGGTTCAAGGGGAATTCAGGATAAGAAAATTGGACGTTATAGCTAGTGGAGACGGTTCGATCTCAACCCAAACCAGAGTGAGGGAACACGGTAACCAATTTTATGTCAATCCCCAAACGGCATATTATTCACCAAGGTTGGCTACCGAGCGGCTAAATACATTACAAGTTGCAATCGATCTAAAGGCATATTTGGGCCGACCAATCGATATTTGCGACCCATATGCTGGAGTTGGCCCCGGCCTGGTCCCTCTAGCAAATAGCACAGGGCTCTGCAATAGTATTACAGCAGCAGATATCAACCCTGGCGCGGTTGAATTACTCAAGCAAAATTTGCCTGGTCATTGGGCCGAATGTAGAGATGCCCGCGAATTATCAAATGAGAAACCAGAGTGTGCAGATCTATTGTTGGTAAATTTACCACACGAGAGCATAGAGCATTTGCCTCACTTAATCCCATTATTAAAAACGAATTCAAAATCAATTATTAGGGCATGGGCGATTTTAGATCAATCAATTTTAGGAGAAATTGAACTCAAATTAAGAGAAATATTGTCCAAGGAAGAAATAATATCGCTCAAATTAACCGCTACAAAATCCTATTCGCCTAGCGATGCATATACTTGCATCGAGATTCATTTGATGCGTCAATCTCATCAATGACAAGCCTCTCGGGAGTAAATATGCTAACCCGTGTCAAGTGTGTTTGTGGAGCCGAATCTGACATTTCTGGAGTCACACCTCGTCTGAATGGCATTGAAGTGTATTGCAAAGTTTGCGGCGCGGTTACCACACATTTCGACGAATAATTATTCTTCGTCTCGCTTGGTAAAAGCAACGAAAGCGATGATTAGAGATATTTCTAAAACGCCTACAGGATAAGGCAATACAGAATCTTCACCATTTTCAACATCTTTTGTTTGCACTTCGTTGAAGTCTTCTTCCATTATCATAAACCACGCTAAATCACGCGGAATGTCCTCGGTCAAAAATTCGTGACCTTCTTGGTTTACCAAAAAATCATCTTCGATTCTAATACCAAACCAGCCATCGTGGTAAATCCCCGGCTCGATTGTTATCGCATCATATACCATCAAGGGTTGTTGGTTATAGGTAAGCCCAAACAAAGGGTCATCCGTGCCGCTGGAGAGCAACGGTGGTTCGTGTACACAGACGCCAAAGCCATGGCCAACGCTGTGGATGAATAGGTCGCCATAGCCCTGTTCTTCGATATGGGTTCGGGCAATATCGTCAGGAAGCCAAGCGGGAGTGCCTGCTTCAATGACCGGGAAAGTCAGATTTTGGGCATCGTAAACCGCCATATAAGAAGAGATAATGGTTTCATTTTCCGTCCCTCCAACCACATATGTTCGAGTGACATCACTTACCCAATCGTTTACTCTTGCTCCAAGATCTACTACGACCACATCACCGATTTCAACAATTTTTGGTCCTGCTCCATCAAAATCTCCATCGCCATGAGGAATTGCCCCATTTGCACCAGAGGCGATGATGGTTTCAAACGATTGCCAATTTGGATTGGACCCCGCTTCGACCATGACCCGGTCGACCTCATCGGCAATTTCTCTCTCACTATAATTAGCGCCCATCAGCACTTCCCACAGCATATATCGGGCGGTTTCTTGGCCGAGTCCAGCGATTCGTGTGGTTTCGCGAATCGATTCATCCTTATCAGGGGAGATTCCTGTCGGCGAAGGAAAAAACCCGTTGGCAGCACGAGCAACTTCGGTTTCACACGCAGTTGTTAAAGGACTGAGCAAAATGAGCAAAATTCCGACCGTCAATAGGCGCATATTGTATGCTCAAAGCCCTCTCATTCAAGAACAATTCGCAACAGCAAAATCCCCTGCAGTCTGTTGATTAGGCGCCCGCGCCGGGAATCGAACCCGGGTCGAGGCATCGACAACGCCTCATGATAACCGCTACACCACGCGGGCAGCAACTCGTCGAGCAACAACCCCTATTTAAGCCGCGCTCTGTGCCCTCATCGGGGAGAGAACATGGCCGGTCCAAAGACATCAGTTCAAAAGGCACGAGACGAAGCTAATTTGGCAGCAGCAGACAATATGTTCGGCAGCGCATTCGACGGGGTAGAAGACATTACTGCGCCCCCTACCCCTTCTATTACATCGGAACCGGAAGAAGAAAAAATCCTTGAAGAGGTTGAGGTAATCGAAGATGAATCGAGCGAGGAAGAAGTCGCCGAAGAAGAGGCTCTAGAACCTGAGACTCCTAGTGGCCCCCCAACCCCTCCAAGCAATCCTCCTTCCGCCGGCCCACCAAGCGGTCCACCGGCCCCCCCTAGCGACCCCCCCTCCGGCCCACCGACGCCACCAAGCGGTCCACCATCTCCTCCGAGTGGACCACCGAGTAAGCCTCCAAGCGGACCTCCGTCCGGACCCCCTTCGCCTCCAAGCGGGCCCCCGAGTAAGTCTCCAGGCGGACCTCTATCCGGACCCCCTTCGCCTCCAAGTGCCCCACCTTCGGGCCCACCAGCTGCACCAGAAACGGTTGATGAATTAACCGAAAATCTTCCAGAGCAACAAGTAGAATCTGTTGAAGAGCAAATCGAAGAAGAAGAAATCGAAGAAGAAGAAATCGAAGAAGAAGTGATCATCAAACAGGTCAAAACTATTTCTTCACCACCCGATGTTGCAAATCGTGCTCAAGCGGCGCAAAAAGAGATCATAGAATTGGCTACCGAAGTAAATTCGTTGCGCACCTCCCTCTCGGGAGCGGCAGAAGTGATCGAAGAATTAGAAAATCCTCCAATGCCGCCTGCGGTCTTCTTGGACATTGTAGTGCCGGACCATTTGGTAGCAGATCTAGCACGGTTGGCTCGCCAACTAAGTCGAGATAAATTGGTATCAGCCAATATGGGAATAATTTCAATGCTTCATCCAGGAATGCCTGGTGTAATGATTTCAACCAAGAAAAACACTTTACTTCCAAGGTTGAATGAACGCGGGATCACCGGGGCACGCCTCGGACAAGGCGCACCGGAAGAAGGCCCAGATGAATGGCGTCTTCTCGAGGTATTACTCGCTTCAACCTCTTTAGAAACCGGCGGACCTGCAGCTTGTATCCAGATGCACGGACCTTATACTACCGCTGCCAGTTGTGAGAAAGATCTAATTTTATGCAGTCCAATCGACGAGATTGGAAAGAAGATGCTTGGAAAGATCATCATCGTAGATCCCGATGATGAAAACCCAGACGATTTCCTTCGTCAAACCGCAGAAGCTCTCAAGCAAGGTGGTGGCCGATGTGTAGTCATCCGCGGCCATGGAGCATTTGTAGTTGGAAAAGACCTTGACGATGCTTGGGCAAATGCTGCAATGCTAGAACATAGCATGCAAATTGTATTATTGGCGCGCCAGGCAAACCTCAAAGTTTGATCATTGAGAATCTCGGGCCTTTTTGCAAGCCTCAACGAAGTTTTCAAACATTTCTTTTCCGAATTCGGAATCGTTAACCTCAGGGTGGAATTGTAAGCCAAAACGGTCGCCGTTTTCGTTTTCCATACCTTGAACTCCACAAGAAGGCGAAGATGCGGTGATGAAGAATCCATCAGGAATTATATGAACTTCGTCATTATGACTTTCCCAAACGGTTTGAGTTTCATCGGTACCGGCAAAAATCACTCCACCATTCTCGACTAGTTTGATCTCCATAGCACCAAATTCGGGTTCGGGTGACTCTCGAGCATCCCCCCCATAGTGTCGGGCCATGAATTGATGACCGGCACAAATTCCTAAAATTGGAATTTTCAACTCGAGATATGCCCCACAATTACCTAATTCACCGGTGAGGCCAACCCGGGCTGCTCCACCCGAGAGCAACAAACCGTCCAATTGGCGCAATTTGTCTATTGGCGTGGTATTTTCAATAATTTTTGTGTCGATGCCGAGATATCTCAACATTCTCCACTCGCGGTGAGTCCATTGGCCGCCATTATCAACTACATCGATGACTAACTTGGCCTCTGACATGGTTTGTGGCGGTCGCGCGACACCCATGAACATTACTTTTGCCAAAGGACACCTTCAAAGAGGGGTGGCTGGTCGCGCAGGTTGGATTGAGTACCATGTCTGACGACTCTGTTGACTACAAGTGCGCCAATTGTGGCACCATCCAGAACTTTACCCGCGACCGAGAAGGTAAGTGGCAACCAGCCATGACCTGCAAGGTTTGCGGAACCCGTATTTTCGCTAAACTTCGCCGTACTGGCCACAAGATCCTCGACGCAGAGTGATCGCATAAAACCCATCACAAGGGTTCAAAGACTTCGTCTTGACTATGCTGTAATATGGCGAGTTGGCTGGAGACATATGCTCCTCGCCGATTTAGCGATTTAGCGATTGCAACCCCGGCAAAGGAAGCCATCGAAAGAGTCGCCCTCAAATCAAATCTACCGCATCTTATTCTCGCTGGCCCATCGGGTGTTGGTAAAACCGCAGCTTGGAGATTGATAGCCCGCCAAGTCCTAGGGCCGGGCTGGAAAAACACAACCCACGTTCTTCAAGCAAGAGATTTGGCGCGCAAAGCAGGGGCTATGAAAATCTTCGAGGAATTTTTACGACCGGCCGGAAATAATTCCGGCGACACCTTAGCTAGCAGATCGAGCCTCGACTCTTTCGATTCCAACATTACCGTCGCCCAAACCGGGGACATCGCTCCCGCAGGAGTGGAAAACAACCAGGTATTGGGCGAGGGCATCCAACCGGTTTCTCGACTCATCATAATAGAGGACGCAGACCATTTAGGGATGACTCGCCAGCCATATTTGCGCAGAATGATGGAATCATCCTCTGCCACTTCTAGATTTATCTTCACCGCTCGTTCGCCATCAAGAATTATCGATGCTCTGCGATCGAGAACACAACAAATTAGAATTCCACTCTGCGACCGTGAGATAATCACCGCTAGATTAGAGGAAATCTCGAGCGCCGAAAAACTCAATCCGGTCAGAGGGATTCTTGGAGATATAGCCCATGTTGGGAACGGAAATCTTCGCCATGCAATATTTTTACAAGAATTATTGGCTAGAAGAGGACAATTAGATAATCGAAAAAACCTCCAAGAATTAATCGCATCGACAACCCTCGTCGGAGTGCAACACGTTCTCGAAGAGGCCATCCGGGGAAGAGTCCACGATTGGCGTTGGGAAAAGAAAGCTGGGAGAAATAAGCGAATGCTCAAAGGAGCCCTTGGAGCATTGGATGATATGATGAATGAACATGCGCTTGAAGCCGACGATGTAGTGAACCATATGCACAAATTATTAACAACGGGCCGCCTCTTATTGGAAGAAAACATGCTGTGTGACCTCTTGGTAGCACTCGCTGATTGCGATGTGAGATTACAGAGGTCGATGCACGGGCGCATCCAATTGGAAGAATTTCTCCACCAAGTAAAAGAGATCGCTACAATTTGAGACTGAGAATCGCTAGGATTTGTATCAAAGTCTCAACCGTCGCGTGAACATTAGATATGCTGGAGAATGTACAGTTCACGCTTGGTTCGAATCCTGCCAGGTCCTAATGTATCAAAGTCTCAACCGTCGCGTGAACATTAGATATGCTGGAGAATGTACAGTTCACGCTTGGTTCGAATCCTGCAGGTCCTAAATTGCATTATGTTGAGAGCGGACACGGCAGGATTCGAACCCGCGATCTGTGGCTTAGGAGGCCACCGCCTTATCCAGCTGGGCCACGTGTCCAAGCGGCTCGACCAGCCACCCTTTGAACAACCTATCGCAATACCCTCTAACCCAAAATGACATGAGGGCAACCCGTCTGTGGTCTACTAAGATGGAAGGAAAAGGGGAGGACAAGAAGGTCGTCGCCGGCGCCGGTGAATCATTGCCCAACCCCTATGGAGGTGGATTTGATGATGCGGCAGACGAACTTGAAATATCTCGCCGAATGTGGTCCCAAGCCGAAAACCAGCGAATTACGATGGGCAATTTTGCAAGCAAACCATCCATCTTGTTTCTTCGGCAGCTAACTGGAGTCTTGATGGCATTAACCGCGCTGGCAGGCGTGATAGTACCAAGCCAAAAACCAGCGGCTACCGTTGCTTTTTTCATTCCATTATTGGCACTAAGTATCGTCCCTGCATTATTGGCTAGCGAAAAATCGATTTCGGCAATGGTCTTACGTTCATCGCTTTGGAAACAAGGGGCATTTATCGAAGGTCTGAGCAGAGACATGATGGCAGAACCAGGGATGGACCGCATCAAAGCAGGAATTAATGACGCCCGCCGCCATAATGCAGTCGCAGCAATTTTAGCAGGCGTTTCCACGCTATTGCTAGTCTCATCCGCGGGTTTAGAAACCGACAGCCTCGCCTATAATCTCGTTTTATTGGTAACGATGGCAACCAGTCTCGGCCTTGCGTTTCATGCGGTTTTCACCACCGATGAAATCCGCCGTTTAGGCGATAGATTACCATATCTCATCCTCCATGCACCAACCCATCACCCAACCCAATTAGATACGATTCTAGGGGATTTAGTATTGGCTCATCTGGACCCAGATTTAACACAAGCGTGGAAACTTTGGGAGGAGGATTTAGGCGAGGCAATATTGACGGGAGTCGATAGAAGGCAAGCTCGCGAGCGCCTCCTCTACCTATTACATCTCAATAATTCAGGTGCTTTAAGCGATGAGGAAACCCTAGGTGAGATGAAGGAATTTATCAAACCGATGAAGTTGGAGACTATTCTTTTTGATGAGAATTCAGAATTTAATTGGCGAAGATTGCAAAGATTGATTCAACATGCGAGATCTTGGCGCACAGAGGTATTTGATTTACTTGATAGACTCCAAAACGATCTACTGTCTGGTTCAGCAGCGGTAACCAGAGATGATTGGCGAATGGATTTGGCATTAGGGAATGTTTCAAACGATGGAACCGGCCACCTTTTCATCGCCATCAATAACCAAACATCTGAGAATCGCCATTTACGAGTCGAGGTAATCGTCCCCGGAGGAGTGCCGGAGTCTCAAAATCATAGATTTGAATTATCGGCTTGTCCCGGCCCTAAAAGTTCACTAGCCTTGGCAGATTCATTATTGGAAGATGCTTTGGATTGGATGCCGAGATATTTAGAAAAAGGTGTGATTTTATGGATTGGTTTGGCCTGGAAGAACAGGTCTAGAAAACAACGAAATATCCAGGTTATTCTTCGGGATGATGAGGGGGTCGTTTTAGACTCCAGAATAATCACTTCAGAGGGCGTAGCAACCGAATCTCAATTGGAAAATCGCCGATTAAAACGGATGTTGGGTGCCAGATCTATCGGCGAATCAGATTTACCAACACCAACCCTACAGACAGCATGAGTCTTGGTTGGGAAGCGCGGTGCTTATGACATGGCTTCACTTGGGCCAACTCACCAGAGGTGGAGTATGTGGAAGCATGGGACATCATAGTCATCGGAGACGGGCCAGCAGCACTACGTGCTGCCGCGAGCGCAGCTAAAGCGGGTAGTTCTACTCTAATGATGGCTGCAGACACATTGGGGAGCGGCGACTCATCAGCATTTGATGGCATTGCAGCACCCTTGAAAGAAAGCACCACCAAATCTCATCGAGATGATACTATTCGTGCCGGTGGATTCCTTTGCGATCAAGATATCGTTTCAAAAAGAGTTTCTCAAGCCACAAGGCAAGTCGACCTCCTCGAGCGATGGGGGGTAATTTTTCGGCGCGACTCAGATGGAATTCCATTTGTCCGGCGCGGACCGGGCCATACCCTCCCTAGATTGACCGGTGCAGGCGATGCTCTAACCAGAGAATGCCAACAGGTATTGGAAGAACAATGCATTCGCCATGGCGTGGTTAGAAGAGGAAATCAAATTCCGATGGAATTGGTTCATACAGATAATGCAGTTCATGGAGTCATAGCTTTAGATATGTCATCAGGAATTCTAAATTCTATTCAAGCCAAAGCGATTATCATCGCTGATGGCGGCTATGAAGGGGTTTGGACCGGAACTGCAACAGGCCTTGGTTTAGATTTGGCAATGAAGGCCGGATTGGCAGTAAAAAATCTTGAATTTGTAGCATGGGCTCCTTTAGCCGTTAAGGGAACAAATATTGTTTTACCACTTGGAATGATGGCTGATGGTGCAAAGTTGCACCTTTCGTCCGGGGCTGAACTCGATGTAGATCAATATTCTGACACGACCTCTCTTGCAAATGCAATTGGGTCCAATTCCGATGCTGTTTTAGACGCAAGACACCTTGGCGATTCGAGCATCTGGTGGGCGCAAACCGCTGAGTTAATATCTACTAGATTAGGAATTGATATCAATCGACAAACCATCCCACTCCACCCACGGGTTGCAACCACCCTAGGTGGGATTGCAACCGATGAACACGGCCGGGCAATCATTGGAAAATGGTCGCGCTGGTTCACCGGATTATATGCTGCAGGTGACGCAGCATCTTCTGGATTGCACGGGGCAGGCATGGTTGCCGGAAACAGGCTACTGGATGCGATGGCAGGCGGAGCGGCAGCGGGTGAGCACGCAGCGAACTTTACTAGCAAGGCCGATTTTACTGGCAGATCTGCTTTGGAAACAAGCCTAGGAGCTTGTGAAGCAGATTTAGATTTAGATATGGAGGGTGCTGAAGGCGAAGTTCTGAGAACATCGCCGTTATTTTCAAAATTGAGCGATATCATGAATGAAAAAGTTTCGCATCAAAGGGACGCAGAAGGACTAAGCAAAGCATTGAGGACACTCTTATCATTACAAGAAGATAGTAAAAAAATTCATCTTGATGACCATAGCAGATTATTCAATACCAACCTATTAGAGGCAACTAGGCTAAAAGCAGGAATTCGTCTTGCTATCGCTACCACTCAAAGCGCACTTGCTCGTACCGAGAGCAGAGGCACGCACCAAAGGACAGACTTCGACCAAACCGACTCTGATTGGCTTCACCATTCACTCGTCGACGGCGAAGGAAACACCTCCACTCTAGCAATACGCAAGGGCTCGGCAGGCAACTGGATCCTCGCACCTGAGGCTTGAAGCGCCTTCGCGACCTGGTGAGAACCTTGGTTGAACAAACTTTGTTCGAACGGATAATTTCAGAAGAAATTCCTGCCAACTTCATTGCTCGAGGAGATGATTGGTCAGCTTTCTTAGATGTCTTTCCTAGAAGGCCAGGTCACACCTTGGTTGTGCCACACTTACCGGTGATGAGATTGATCGATTTGCCGATAAATAATCTCGCATCATTAATGAAAGGGGTACAGATCACTCAAAGAAAATTAAAAAAATATTTTGGTAACGAGGACTTTTCGGTCGTTTTACACGACGGCCCGATAGCAGGCCAAGAAATTCATCACCTCCACTTTCACGTCATCCCCCGGCAAAAGGACGATGGCGGCCAAACATTACTTTCGATGTGGCCAGAAACAAAACAATCTTCTCAACCGGATTTTGCAGGACTTGCTAGTCTTTGTTCTGCCATCGGGGGGGCGAATAAATGACTCCGGATGGGGTGCGAGACCACCATGGGGAGCTGGTCCCTGAACTTTCAAAATCCGCAAAAAAAATGAATTATGAAAGGTTGTTGAACACACCCTTACCATCCTATGATTCAAATTATCCGGGTTCACCATTTTGGATGGAGTTTGGATACTTTGGCTTACGAAGAACCCAAAGTTGTATCTTCAGAACCCTAGAAATAACCGGGACGGAAAAAATCCCAACCGATAGGGGGACATTGTGTGCCGCATGGCATACAAATGGCCTCATCGATATAATTTCTATTTTCCTTTCTCATCCCAATAAATTTGTTATTGGGGGCCGTCACGATTTGGTCACCCGATCGATATTAGGCTTCTGGGCTCGAAAATTTGCGGTTCAACCAGTAATCAGGAAAGCCGAGTTGCTCAGAGGCGGTTGCAGCGAAGAAGAGGCCATCAAATTGAATGGTAGATCTTTATTGAGTTTAGCGACAGGAATCTCTCATGGTTATGCTTGTGCACTTTTCCCTGAAGGAACCAGCCATTCTGAAAGCCATTTAATCCGGCTCAGAACCGCCGCCCACGCCAAATCGATTGAATCCACCCCCCCCGTAATAATCCCGATTGGGCTTCATTTTAGAATTAGACACAAATTCAGAACCGATGCTTGGATAGAATACGGTGAGCCAATTCAGGTTCCTTATAAAAATCTAAACCAAGAATTAGTCGAGGCCGTCAAGAACGGAGATTGGGTAGAACCACCAGCTGAAGATGTGATCGCTCTTAGAGATGAATTAGAAGCTAAACTTTCACCTTTAACTCCGGCAAAACCGACATATTCAGAGTATAGGGCCGACCAATTGATCGCTCATGTTAAGGCCAGAATCTCCAAAACCCCTTTGGTTTCTTGGCGCAAAGAGGTACTAGCTGCAAGAAGGGTAAGAGATAATCCACCCTCGAATGAGATCTTACAACTATCTGAGAAAATAGGAGAACGACTACACAATTCAGGATTGGATGGTCGAGATGTCAATAAAAACGCTACCGGGTTGAGGGGCTTTTCTCCAGGGGGGGCACTAACCGGCTCGATAAAAACGCTATTTGCATTGGCGATGCTTCCACTTATTCTTCTGAGCCAATTTCCTCAAATAATGTTAGGGCGGGTCCTAGGCGATAGCACCGACGAAGGCGAAGATGCTAGGGTGTCGTTCCAATTTTTAGCAGGGATGTTTGGCTCTTTATTCATATGGCCAACATTGTCGATTTTAACTATTTTAAGTCTAATTTTATTCAGTAATAAAATCAATTCAACCTTTGGTGTTGATTGGCTGAACCTTTACGGCGGTTCACCAATCTATCAATTGGCGGCCATTTTGTTGATATTTGTATTCAATATAGTTTCATATTGGCTCGCAGGACGCGCTTTTGCATGGGGGTGGGATCCAATTTCTGACACGGCAAAATTTGGAAGAAGACTCAAAAACGGTACAAAATTCAAAAGTGATTTAATTAAATTAAGGGAATTGATGGAGTGAACGGTTCAAGTTAGTCGACCGTTTGGGAGTGAATATGTCCGCCGACGAGATAGCCACCAATGTCCGCCAATGGTTGGAGGGTGAACGTATGGAGATTCGCGAACAAAAGGACGATCGTTCCCATCTTCATTTATTGTGTAAATATCCTGCTGGGAAAAACGGTCACATGTTTGCAATCGTTATACCAAAAGGAAGAGACTTACTAGCGATATCTTCTATGACAAGAGTCGATGGCGGTCAGCAAAATTCTATGCAAAAACTGATCGACGAAGAAGAGGACGAATGGGTAACATGGGCCCATGACTGTCGAATGCAATTGATTGCATCAGGTGCAGATTGGGCGATTCATATGGGCCATTCTAAGAAAAAGGCAGGTGGTCCTCTTCAAGCTTTCAATGTAAGCGAACCAATTTGGTTTGATGGTTTAACCAAGAACGAATTAATGCAAACCCTTCGCCGGCTATGGATGGCTAAATTAGGAGTTATCCTTGAAATCAAATACACCTTTGGCCCAGGAACCGGAAAGGCGGGCCCTGTTGATGATTGGGTAAAGAAACAAGGCCAAAAACGAACTACTGCGGCCCAAAAAGCAGAGGACGTCAAAGAGGTCCACACCGATGATTCGATGTCGTTTGGTACTGGATTTGACCCCTCAGAATGGGTCTGAAAACCGTTAGTTTTTCCCAGTAGGGTTTTGACCTGAAAGGGTCGCGGTTAAGTAGGAAGAAGTAAACGAAACTTTGTATTTAAGAAGGTGTATCTATGGGACAGAAAACAAAGTCGATTTCGCTAGCGGCAATAATGCTGCTTTCTACATTATCAGCAATATTGATTGCAGCGCCAGCTGTAGCAACACAAGTAGTAATTACCGAAGCGATTCAAATCGTTGATAGTGGTTCTGCAAACGACCGCATGGCAGCAGTGGCTTCCGATTCAGAAGGAAACATACACGTGATCTGGAGTCGATCGGCTCAACATCTTTACTATTCGATGGTTTCACCTCGAGGCGAGGTATTGATCGATGCGACCCAAATAACAAGTTCGGGTTTACATAAAATCTATCACCCCGACATGGTAATCGATGAATTGGACAATGTTCATATCGTTTGGGCAGACCATTCCGGCCAATACAAAATCATGTATACGGCTTTGTCCCCATTTAAAACACCGATGGATGGGTCCGCTTCAGTTGATAGCGAGTTGTCAATTATTGAAGATACCATCATCGCCCAACATTCAAACAATCGCGACTGGCCCGCAATCGATGTTGATAGTAATGGCAATATCCACATCGTTTGGGAAGACAATTATGATTCATTAGATCTGTTTTTCCAGCAACCGCAAATTTACTACTCTATGATCCAACCCGACTATGGGTCTAATAGTGCACTCGTAATGTTCGATGATACACTACTCACTCCAATCATTGGCCACAAAGGACACCCCGATATCGTAGTAGATGCTGACGATTATGTTCAAATCGCATGGGATGACACCAGAGGCGGCAAAGTGGAATTGGTATTCGTCGTAGATACATCGGGATCGATGTATTCGGAATGGGCTGATGTCTGTACGGTAATTTATGGCGGGTCTTTCCAGTCAGGTACAAATTTCAAAGGGATTAAACCAATGCTAGAAGAAGGAAACATGACCGTTTATGAGACCATTTATGGACTTGGCAACACCTTACCCGGCGCTGCTAATAGTGGAAACTGTGCTTCGCACAACAAGAATTCTGGGCCAAGAAACACCCCCCTTGGCCAAACACCAAACGATGATTCTGGTGGCCTACGAACATTGCCCGGAACCATTTACAATGGCGCAACCTATTCTGGATACTCGGGCGAAGACTGGGGCCCCGGATCAAATTGGGCTTGTTTGTCTTGGAGAGATTCGAGCAATAACGTACCAGGAAACCCACCGACCTCTGCGGACCACAAATGGAATCCAAATGCAACCAAGATTGTCTTACCGGTTTCCGATGAAGGGCCAAAAGACGGCGACCCTTCCCAACAAGCCGATGACACACAATCCATCAACGAAGCCCACGATAGTTGTGTCAATGCAGGAGTTATCCCGGTTGGATTATACGGCCAGAGTTACGGCGGTGCAAATAACATTCAATCACATATGAAAGATCTAGCACAATGTCCTAATGGCGTAATTTCAACCGCGACAAGAAATTGTCCTGGAAGTACACAGCGCTCCACCGACGCTGGAGGCCAAGCCTACGAATTCCCTTCCGGGAGTAGCGGCGTTAGCCAGATGCAACTTTTGGTCGAAGCTATGGTTTACATATCAACCAATAACTCTCGAGAAATCTTCATGACGGTTTTAGACCCATATGGAAAGATGGCTAACGATGACTCTTGGGTCATGGGAGAACCTGGCCACACCACAAATGGCAATTCGTATAGTGAGGACACTGGCCGTGGAAGCGAAGGTCACTTAGTCGTGGTAAACGACACCCGGGTCACTATTGACGACGCTTTCTCACTTCACCCATCCATCGGAGTTGATAATATGGGCAATACCCATATCGCTTGGATGGATGGAAGAGATTATGGATTTGAAAAAGGTGTTCCATATGAAATATATTATACAAAACTTCGCCTGCAAGGAGCAGGTGAATGGGACGGAGTTCCAAACGGCCTTTCGACCTATGCGATCAAGAGAATCGAGGATACTCCAATTTCAACAGTAGAAGGTTGGGGCGCTGCAAGTAGCGGCTGGGCTGGAGCGAGTCAAAACTCAGCTTATCCATCTCTGTTGACCGACGACCAGAACAATATCCACATCGCTTGGCTCGATTTTGCAAACGCAAGCACCGGCCAAGAGATTCTCTACACACGATTGAATTCAACCACTTTAACCGGACCTGGTAATACCTCATTGGACCCATGGAATTCATCTTCAATCACCCCCTGGGAGTCATATAAATTAGGCCCAAATCAATTATCTAAACCTTCTTTAGGTCAGCCACCGGCATTTTCGAACGACTTGGGAAGCGGTGCGCACGTCGCTTGGTCTGACACAAATAAATGTGGTGAAGAATCAAATAATGGTAGATGGACGATTTGTTATTCTCACGTTTTGACCGGACAGGTCGATATCGAATTTGACGATGGTGAAACCTATTATCACGTTATAGAGCCTGGAGAGCAAACAATTTACAATTTAACCATTAATAATACAACTCCTGGGCCAAAGGATTTGGTTGCAGATACCTACAATCTCAACCTAACCGGCATTCCAGAGAATTGGACTGCTAACCTATACTTTGCAAATAACCACACATCTATCTTCGCAGATACTCCACTCTTCTTAGAAGGCGGAGAGATGGCTAGAATTTACTTGAGGGTAAGAGCTCCTTCTATCTATCAAGCAAATGGAGACCAATTAGCAGAAATTGTTATTTCAGCAACCTCAAATAAAGACCCAGCCATTAGATCGGACCGGGTTACATTGACCTTGATGGACGTGGTTCACGGAATCGATTTGGATACAAGTCATAGAATGGCAGATGTCGAGCAAGGGCAAACCGCAATTTTCTCGATTACGATTACCAATACGGGCAATGTACACGATTCCTTTGCGTTTTACGATCCTAGTGGCCTCGAAGGTCAACAGGAATGGCTCTTACCATTCGGTTGGCAAATCGACTTCCCATTACAGGTTTCTTTAGACCCAGGGCAATCGATAACCAAGAATCTTGAGATCAGCGTTCCAACGAGCCAAGATCCAGGAACCTTCGTTCTCTATGTCAAAGGATGGTCCGAAGGCGAACCGCTCAAGTCGATAGAAAAAGGCACTTATGATGTATTGGAATTGTGGGTTAACGTTTCAATCCGCTCGATAGGAAATATCGTATTCGAAATTTATGATACCAGTGAGATAATTCTACCTGGAGCCTGCGCTGAATATGACATCAATGTTTTGAAGAATTACGAAGCAGGCTACCTCGCCTTCACCACCCCTGGTTCTCCTGAAGCAAAGCCCGATGAAGTGGATTTGAATTCTTGGAGACAAGACCATTGGACTCTTGAATTGGATTTCAGCAATGCACCGAGTGCACGAGATATCGATGACCCTGCCAGTCCGAGATTATGGCCTATTGAAACCACATATGCTGTGGTAGCTTCGATATGCGCGCCATATAATGCAAACGCAGGCCTTGGCCCAGCAGTTACTGTCAAAGCACACTTGGAAGGATACCCACGGGTTGCAGATTCGGTAATTTTGTCAACAAATGTAATCCACGTATTCTCGTTGGATACTCAGACAGAGACCACTGAGATAAGTGCTAATCCGAGAGATTCATGGATTATTCCAACAACCGTTACCAATACCGGAAATGGCCCAGATCGATACGATTTACGCCTTGGCAGAGTCTATGATGAAGCAGGAATCGACGTTCTTTGGGACGTAGATGTCCCGCGTAGTATATTGACAGAATTGAGCAGAGATACCGCACAGACAGTCGATATTACCATCAATGTACCAAACCAAGTTCCAGCCGGAATATATACTGTTGTCATCCAGTCCTTCAGCGAAGAGGATTATCCAGATGCAACCGGCCATAGAACCCGCCTGCGCAGCGAGATTTCAATTATAGTAACCGTCAACGAATTCTATGACATGCAAATCAGTATGGATCCAATGCACGACAACCCTGTAAAAACCAGTGCTCCCGGAAGGATTGTAGAATTCATGGTTAACATCACCAACGGTGGAAACGTTGTAGACACACCAGCTCTACACAACCACACTTCCTCAAAGGATGGTTCAACCGGACAAGCCATTTGGAATACGCTACCAGGGATGGGCGCTCTTTCAGACTGGAGTGTAGAATGGAAGATGGTCAACTTTGTAGGTTCTGATCTCAAGGTTGAAACCGAGTGTGTTGAAATGTTATCTACCGCTGAAGAATTCCCTGAGGATGTATGTGTTCGCTTGACCGATATAGATGAATGGAGATTACCAGAGATGGATCCGTACACAACCCATATGATGATTGCAACAATCCATGTTTCGACCGACGCAAAACTCGATACCCGATACATCGGTCTCAAAGTAACCAGCCAATCCGGTGGAATGCTAGACGATGGCGACCACGATGACAGCCCAGAATGGGCTGGTGATCTATTGGATAGCAATGAATTAATCTTAACCCTCCGCTTGCGGGCGCCAAACTTGGTGATTTCAGAAGTTTCTGTTTCAGAGACTAGCGGCGATGTTGGAACCACTATACCTGTACGTGTAGTGCTCCAAAATACTGGAAATGTTCATGCGTCCAATATAGATTTGGTCCTTTGCCAATTCAGCAATTTCGACGATGATATGAGACAGAACTTACGCGATGAAGGTTGCCCTGACAATAGCGTGGTAGCACGCCGTACAATCGGTGCGCTCCTAGCTCCTGATGCGAGCGAAGATTCGAAGGAGATCGAAATTTACCTTCTGTATCCGGTTTCGGCTGGAAGTTATGACGTCATAGTTTTCGTTGACCCAACCAATGAAATCGTTGAGGTTAGCGAATCCGATAATCTCAGAGTGGTTGGAGAAGAACTTTCGAGCAGTTCTCCTTTCCTAGACGTAGCGGGTCAAGTCGTTTCGAATTGGGCTTTACCGTTCGGAGTGGTCATTTTGACCTTCTCTTTATTCGGAGTTCTTTACGCAGTCGGTAGTGGCCGTCGAAGTGAAGTCAAGAATAGAATTGCCGAGCAAAGTAGTTTGATCAGCGTTCTATCCGACGATGACATTTAAATCAAAGAGTTATATTGATGAAAAAATGAGAAAGGGTGGGGCGCTTAGCGCGCTGCTCTTTCTCTAATTTCCAAGGCTTGCCCACCAGGGCAATTCAGCAGCTTGTGGTGCTGCGATTAGGTTATTTGATCGATCAGCTAATTGTCTTACGACTCGAACCCGTACTTCATCCATTAGTTTTTCAGTCGCTTCCGCACCTAATTGTAGTTCTCTTGCAAAGGATTTGAAATCGAATTCAGATCGTGGTGATTCCAAAATATTGTGGATAACCAACCGCTGTTCATAAGAATCGAAATCCGTATCAACCGTTGCGGAAATCCTTTGTTTAACCTGTTGATGTAATGCGATTAAAGCATCTCTTTGCTCATCGAGCTTCTCTAGATCTGTTGCGATTTTTGCGAGGTGATATGCACCTTCTCCGACTGAAATTTTCTTGCGCCCACTCACATGTTCTGCAACACTCACCGAATCGCCTTGTAAGCGATTAGAGAGTTTTAACGGACCACCAGATGGTAATTTTCTTTGTTCACAATGGAATAGATCGGGCCCTAAATCAATTCTCAAGGAAATTGCTTGCTGAACCGAATAAATATTCTTAGGCGGGCCGCCTTTAATGCTCGCAGCCTTCATTTTCACCACAAATCCAGCTTGTTCAAGCAATTTTAGGTGTTTCATAACCGCCTGTTGTGAAACTCCGATCTGATTCGCCAATTGTAAAGGGTAATGGGGTTCCCTCACCAAACGCTCTAAAATAGCCCGACGTGCTTTGTTTTGCAGCAAATTGAGGGCAGTATCAAGGTCCACCATGACTTCACAACCAGAGGTTAACTACTACAGGTTACCTATGAATGCGTCGCTTTCTACCTCAGCCTTCGTCCCAACCTTTCCACGAATCATCGGTAGGCGGTTGCTCAGCAGTGAAATTCGAGGCGACATTGGTAGAGCCGCCAGTCTGTTTTTGAGGAACCACTTGTTTGCGAGTATCGGTATTAGCAAACGGAGAAGGAATATCATCATCTTGGCTGATTTCAGGAATCTTGCCACGCATCAGGTGGTAGATTTGGTCGGTGGTCAACATTTCTCCAGTTGGAATCTCAGTAACCTCCTCACCGCTTGGATCCATCGATTGATCGATTTGATTTTGAATCAATTGAACCTCAACGGTTTTCCCCCCATTTATCATCATTAATATCCAGCCAAATGGAATAAGCAAAAATCCCAAACAGCAAAGCGTTATGCTAACTAAAAACCAAACGTTTGACAACAACGCCATCACCGATTCATCATCGTGATTTAGATGAATCACAACATCATCACATTCATCACATTCGATCGAGAGATAATAGGTACCGCTCTCTTTTATTTCGAATGAAGTTATCTTAGAAAAATCATTATTGGATTCGTAATTATGTTTGCAAGTAGATAATGATTCAGAGGTCGTATTTACTGAATTTCCATCACTTGGATTAAGTTTTAAATCAATTTCAGACCCGTCCCCTTCGACACTTGCAATCCAACAACCAGCGCCCAAATCGACAATTTGATCCCCACCGTTTTGAACATGAAATTGAGCGGATTCGCTAGGATCGTAAAAAGAGAGAATCTCTTCGGATTGAGATGCATAGATTCCAAAGCCAATGATTGACAGAATCACACCGACAATCAAAATCCGTTTAGGCCACGGAGATACTGTTGAAGCCGCGTCCATCAAGACGATGGGGGAGCCACTCATCCTTCAAGCAAACGGAATCAAATCAATCCCATCTCGCCCAATTTTTCAGGCAAATATGTATCGGTTACGAAATCTAGACCATACTTTGCTAAAGATTGCTGCTCCGCTTTTTGACCGAGATCTAGCATCATATTGATTTGATCTTGCCACCAACCATCTGCAAAACGAGGATCTGTTAATTCGGCTTCGAGTGCTTCAATATCCTTCTTGGATAAATCATCAGATGGCAAATCATAAGCCATGATATCGTCAGCAGTAATGCCTAGGTATGAAGCAGAGGGTGTAGCTAGATATTCAGAAATATGTGCGGTTTTAATCGCCCCATAAGCGATTGAAGCAAATATTCTGAACGACCATGGATCACCGTCGAGGAATACGACGACAGGTATATCCCACTCTTCATTCATCCTTTTGATAATTCGTCTTGTCGACCGAGCAGGTTGTCCTTTCAAATGGATTAATGCGCAGTCATATGCTTCATCAAAGCCATTTTCGATCAAACGATCAAACATTCCACCAGTTTCGATTGCCATCAAAAACTTTACATCGTGCTCAATCAATTGAATCTTTTCGACTTCGACATTATATGGCACTCCATACCCGGAATCTCCGACATCGTCACGGGCATTTATTCGCATCCATTGACCGCGCCTGTTCAATTCTTCCAGAGTGATATTTCCAATCATTCGCGCACCATCTTCCTCTGGTCGAAGTTTGAAATCTTCGCGTAAACAAGAGGTCACAACCTCTAGGTCTTCGGCCAAATTATTCGAATCGTTTTGAGAAGCAAATTTACCATAACCCCACCCTTCTGAAATATAATACATCTCTCTTAAGGTAGAAGATTTTCCTGCTTCGATCATCTCTTCAATGAATTCGACAACATGGAGAGCTCTGAGTAAATTTTTGGCAGAACGCAGATTGGTTGCGTCCCTAGTCGAGCGCTTTTTACCGTACTTGTAAACACCGAGTTTTTTATCAAAACCAATATTTGTTTTGGTCCTTACCGGCAAAGTCATCGTCGGTGGCTCGCCTTTGACTATGCGATCGTACATCTCTTCTACAACCGCGTGTAAACGCTGTTTTGTTAATTCGGGATCATTGACTCTAGACATCATTGTTCACCTCCAAATAAAGTGGCTTGGCCAGGATTACCTTCGACCGTTGAAGGCAAATAATCCTCTTCTTCATCCTCTTCCTCAGGCAATTCAATCTGGTTTAGAGCCGCTTCATCTGCCCGTATTTGCGTCAACATCTTTTCATCTAATTTGGTTGCCCCAATTACATCTTGTGAACCTCTGAAGAAGACTTCAGTCTCGGTCCAATCGCCTTTTTCAAGTCCGGTTAGAGAATATTCAATTAGCGCTTTTTCACCAGGCTCTAAGGTTTCTATTTTCCAACCCCAGATGCCCATCGCTTCTTTGCGGCCACCTCGTTCGTTTTCAGTTATTTCAGCACCTGCTTTTTCTGGCCAATTTACCAGAATCGAGTAAGATCTGGCCCGCGAGGTATAATTGAATAGAGTGATTTTGACATCGGTAATCTTGGTTTCTCGATTCCATTCTGTTTCTTCTTCACAGATTACCGCACTCATTATTTTGGTAATCGAGCCTGATAATGCAGGCACTGGGCGGTTTAGAATGGCTGCAGACTTTGCAGCAATCGCCGGTAAAATATCGTTGATCAATTCGAATTTTTCACGGGTTTTTGCCATTTTCTTCTTCTTTTCTAAATGCTTTCGAAGCCCTCTTCCCATCTCAAGCATCGCTTTGCGGGTTTCTTCGAACACAGATTCATTATCAGATAATGCTTCCTTGGCTTCGCTAGTGAATTGGACATTTGTACTCGCAAGATGGATCAAAATTGCAGCTTGCCCTTTTGGAACACCTCTTCCTCCTGCTTGGTCGAGACCATATTGTCGCCAATCGATACTTTCAATCGCCTTTGTCAACAGACATCCACCTTGTTGATACATCAAAGGGACTCGGTTTGCAAATCTTAGAATTTCAACCGGTTTATCTCCACCCAATCCTTCGCCAAATATCAAACCGACTTCAACCTGAAAGGGATTACCATGACTCACATTAGGAACTCTGGTCATCGTGGCGATGAATTTTGAATCAATGGTTTTTGATAGGCCCTTTTTGATTAAAATTTCCTCGATAGGAGAGAGACAATTTGTAGGCGGTGCCAGTAATTTAACCGCCTTTCCATTATTAGTTCGCTCACCTTGGAATGATTCTAATAACGCTCTGACATGGTCTGGTTTAAGCAAGCGCGGTTTTGCGCCGACATCCAAATCTGCAGCGTCACATAATTCTTTAGCAGCCCTCATCGATACTCCGGAAAAATTTTGGCGCAAGAAAACCGTCATTCTTGAATCAGAAGAATCTTTACACATTCTTTGCAATTGCCCCAATTCAATTCCGTGAGGGTGGGGTTTGATAGAATCAACTTTCGTAGGAAGTTTTTCACTGACTCTAGGCCAATGGAAGGTTTCACCTTCGGGATCGGTAAATGTAATAGAAGCATGAGGGTTGACAATACTAGTCATACGTAAATATTGGAAAACCGATTGACGCCCTCTTTGATACTTGCCTTTCATCCGAGTTATTACCCTCAAACCGTGCTCGATTATCGAACCATCATCATCTTCCCAAATCATTCTATCTTGATTTGATTTAATCGCTTTATTTTTCCGAGTGTCAATACCTATATCGACGACTGCGGCGGTGGATTCACTAGCGATTTTTGAAATTACATGGGTTGGCTTGCCGGTCGTTAATTGACCATACATTACCACGCCGGTAATTCCGATACCCTGTTGGCCACGAGATTGACGAATCGCATGAAATCTTGAACCAAATAAAAGTTGACCGAAAACTTTCTCGATACTTTTTTGAGGAATTCCCGGGCCATTATCTTGGCTTTGTAATTCTAAAATATCCCTTTTCATGTCGACTTTGGTTATTTTAATATTGATATCTGGTAAAATCCTTGCTTCTTCACAAGCATCAAGGGAATTATCAACCGCTTCCTTAACCGCGGTAATAATCGAGCGCTGAAGGGTATCGAAGCCTAAAAAATGCTTATTTTTTTCAAAGAATTCAGATATCGCAATTTGTTTTTGACCCTTCGCCATTTTGGTTGCGATGCCTGACATTTTTCCTCAACTCTGCAAGCGGGTCCTCCTCCGTCCAAATGACGTCGGGCCCGCTAACGAGGCATGCCCATCGCTTGAGGTTCTTGAATCATACCCGTGTTTCAGTCGAACCAAGGTCAATATGAGTGAGTGTGATTTTTCTCAGATGGACGATTAACCATGCGGTTAAAGCTAATGATGCGATAATTGCCGCCCAATAAGTCCAATCTTTTGAGCCTTCGATTGCATCACCAATGCCGGCGGCTTGAGATCCCCACCAAGCATAAAGCAATCCTGGGACGATCATCCCAATATTTCCTAACAAGTAATCCTTCCAACTAACATCAGTAACGCCATAGCCATAATTTAGCACAGCATATGGTATGACCAAACTCATCCTCGTCAGGGCAACACATCGCAAACCGTCCTCTCCAACGGCCTGTTTCAATGCATTGATAGTCGGTTGGTGTTCTAATTTGTTGCTCATCCAACCATGGAGGTATTTTCTTGTGATAAAGAACGGTAAAATTGCCCCTAAACATGCTCCGGTAAATGCGATTGCCCAACCACCCCAAAACCCGAATAAAACCCCACTGACAAATTTGTGAAAACTAGCAGGAGCAACCAATAATGCAAGAATTACATAAAGTCCCAAAAAGGCGAGAACTCCGATGATTCCATTTTCGGGAAACCAGGTCATAACCGAGATTAATGGCTCGAGAATTGTTTGGGTCGCAATAATTCCAAATGTGGCTTTATTGATTAAAGCCATTTTAACAACTCACTGGAAAAGTCCGTTTGACCAAGCGGTAATTTTTCCGGCAAATGCGCTTGCTGCGACCGTTAATGGGCTTGCAAGATAGAGGCTCCCTGGCCCAGATCGGCCTTGAAAATTACGATTTATTGCAGATACAGTAACTTGATTCGATTCGACAGAAACTCCAGGCCCAGCGCCTATGCAAGCACCGCAACCCGGGTTGATGACGTTGACGCCAACCCTTTCAAATAAATCGTGCCACCCATTTGCTACAGCCAAATCTTTAACTTGGCCACTACCATATTGAATGAAAAATTTAACATTATTATCAACGCTGAGACCGGCAGCTTCTGCAGCAGCACAAACCTCTGCATAATAGGCAACATCGTCGGCTTTGCCCGCAGTACAAGACCCACCATATGCAATATCTATTTTCACATCACCGATGTCGGAAACATTCGCTCCATTTGTTGGGTCGGACGGAATGCCCTTGTCGGGATTTCCAGGATCTGCTACCATTGGAACGATATTACCCATGTCGATTTCGAAAACCCCGCCATCATAAACCGCGCCTTCGTCAGGAGAAACAGCCATGGATTCCATTAGGGCCCGGTCGGTATTTTGTTGGGCTTCCATCCAATCGAATAACGCATCATCCGCTTCACAAATCCCCGTTCTTCCACTACATTCGGTTGCCATATTACAAAGGGTAGCCCGTTCATCGATGGAGAGGGTAGACAATCCAGAACCGCCAAACTCCATCGATCGGTTTAGGGTTAATTCCTTTCTAGCATGATCTGCTAAAATAAATAAGATCACATCTTTAGCAGTGCAGCCTTGGCTTAATTGGCCCACCAATTCAAACCTGATAGATTCAGGTACTTTTACGAAAGTAAATCCAGAATAAATTAAACTCGAATATTCGGTCGAGCCAACTCCGTAGGTCAGTGCATTTGATGCCCCACCCATACAGGTGTGTGAATCGGTAGCTTGGATGAAATCTCCAACCTCGATAAACTCCTCTCTTGCGACCTGGTGGCAAATCCCTGGAGAAACACCGTTTATTGCAGAATAGTCTCGTACGCCAGTGTGCTTTTGAAATTCGACCTGAAGGTCCCTTAGTTTTTGCACTTTAGACATATGTTTTACAAATTTTGGATTGTGATGTGCATAGAGCAAATGATCTTCGAAAACCGCAAATTTAGCAGGGTTTGGTAAAGAATAATCATCGCCGTATTCCTTAGCCAAAAAAGTATGAACTTGAGCGGTGGTAAATTCGTGACTATAACCGCCTTGAACTTGGGCGATGACAGGGTCGTGTGGTTTTACACATTGGCCTTCAGGCTGGCCAACCAAATTACGGGCGATAATTTTTTCAGCCATCGTCATCGGCCCATTGGGCGTGTTTAATGAGGGAAGATTTAGTGTTCCGGATTTTAATTGAGATGCAAAATTGAATAATCCTCCATTTTCAATAATTAATTTTGTAACCGGGTCATATCGAGAAGTGAATTCATCTAGGGGTATGGATTCCCCTGCTTGTAATCGTTGAAGCATGGCGTGATCCCCCATCAATTGGCCGAGATTGATATTGTTCCTTTCGTGAATTGGTGCGAACGACGAAGCGATCACAATTCTAATTCCAGCCCATCTCTCACATTGAGCAGCGGTCTCTCTTGAAGAGCCAGTGCCTTTTCTCTGGCCGGAGACAATAATTTCGAAACCACCGTTGATCAAGGCCTTTTCACTAAAAACTCTGATTCCATCTAACATCAGACCAGCGTAAGCATTTTTGGCAATTTCAGCGGGTTCGTGGTCAAAACAAACCCACGCCGGAGTCATCGCATCCGTATTGATATCGTCGAGTAAATCATCGCAGGATAAATCGGACATTTTTAGGTCCAAACCATCATATAATTGTCTCTTTATCAACCCTAAATCCTTGGTGAGAAATAAGACTCTTTTTCCGGGGCTCAGGCTGACGTTTTTGGGGGGCAAAATCACCGTCATACCTGTGTCCTCAACCCCTTTGAGGAGCCGAGGAGGTATAACGGGTTCGGAAACAAGCGAACACCTACCTTCGGCGATTCATATGATTCATACTTAGTCCTTTTGGCAAAGGAATCTATTCGCTGTACTGCGCTAACATTATTAGTCAAAGATATTAACCGTGTCGGCGAACGGTATAAATACCCCCTGTTTTCAGGTAAGCCCATAGATTCCAGAGAAGCCTTTGGGCGAGGGAATCGATTGGAGGGATTAAAATGGACAATAACCAACAAGTTGAGGATATAGTAAAATGTAGTGATTGCGGCTCTCGAGCACTCACTCGTGACGAGACCCGTGGTGAAGTCGTCTGCGACGACTGTGGGCTTGTCTTAGAGGACAACGTAATCGATCAAGGAGCGGAATGGCGAGTTTTCTCCCCAGAACAAGGCGATCAAAGAGCTCGAACCGGAGCACCGATGACAGTTATGCTCCACGACAAAGGATTGTCAACCGATATCGATTGGCAAAACAAAGACTATTCTGGAAAGACCATCAACTCCCGTTACCGTTCTCAGTTTTACCGCATGAGAAAGTGGCAGAAGCGATCTCGTGTCTCAAATGCTACAGAGAGAAATCTTGCAATGGCATTAGCGGAATTGGATAGAATGGCAAGCCGTCTTGAATTACCAAAATCCGTACGTGAAGCAGCAGCTGTTAACTACAAAAAAGCGGTCGAAAAGCGATTGATTCGTGGCCGTTCTATCGAAGGGGTTGCAGCAGCATCACTCTATGCGGCTTGCCGCCAATGCGGAGTTCCAAGAACTCTTGACGAAATCGGCCAGGCTAGTAGAACCGGAAGAAAAGAGATCGGCCGAACCTACCGCTTCATGGTTAGAGAATTAAAGATGAAGATCATGCCTACAGGGCCAGAAGACTATATCTCAAGATTCTGTTCCGGACTTGGCCTAGATGCAGAAGTTGAAGCAAAAGCTCACGAACTCATCAAGGCAGCTCAAGAGAAGGAACTTACCAGCGGGCGAGGCCCAACAGGAATCGCAGCATCGATTATCTACATCGCAAGCGTACTATGTGGTAAGCGTAGAACCCAACGTGAAGTTGCTGAAGTTGCAGGTGTAACCGAAGTTACAATCCGAAACCGATACAAAGAACTCATCCTAAATCTAAACATCGAGTTAGATATTTGAGGATTTTCAATGATTTTAGACCAGCGGGCGATTTCGCTCGCGGACTTAGGGTTGGCTGTTGATATCCTAAGTGATGTTAAAGCCAAAAAAATGTTTGGAGCTAACGCCTTTGCTCATCAAAATAAAGTATTTTGTATGGTCGCAAAAACCGGTGAAATGGTTTTCAAATTCGATGTTCAAGAAGTGTATGATAGAATGGTAACAGATTTTGAGGCGAAACCATGGAGCCCTACAAAACGCTCATTTGGCAATTGGCTAGAATTGCCTAAAACCTATTGCGATGATCAAGATATAATTCTAGAATGGGCAGCCCTTGCCCATGGATCGATTTGAAATGGAGGCGAAAATATGTCAAAGAGCAGAAGTAAAGTTTCCGATCAAGTGATGGAATCTCTAGCGACAGCCTTAGTAAAAGCGATGGAAAAAGGCTGTTTGGCTTGGCCATTACCCCAACCTCCGGTCTTTGATGCCGACTTCCCCCCTATCCATCCAAAAGATTCGAGGGAATTGCCTGAGATTGCTTTGGCTTTGTTGAGGGCAGACCGGGGGATGTTCGATAGTCATCTGGCTATCACGGTTGATTTGATTGTACCTCACCGGATGAATTTAACCGATGATCCATTTGAGGTTCATGAAAGATGGTTATTACGTCGCTTGAGTATTTTAACCGAGCGCCTTTTATTTTCAATAGCGACAGAATGGCTCGCCCACGCACTCGATAATGAGTGTCCAAATTCAGATAAATGGTGGCTAGCCATTTCCTTATTGAATGGTTTGAGCGACAAACCCCACGGCCAACCGGTCCACCAAGGTTACCATTTGGTCGAATCGATCGCTCTCGGAGAAAGACCAGGAACTTGGCATACCCAACCAGAGGTCACCAATGCAAACATGGATTGGAATCCGCATGGCATGGTGCCAAGAACCACTTCAGTCACCGCGCATGAAGGTGGAAGCGAAGCCGCGATTTGGATGTTAACACAACTTGAACAAGGTGATGAAAACAGAAGACTTCTGTTGATTGAATGGTGCAGATTATTACTCGAAAGAAAAGAATTACTCCCTGCTCTTGGAATCGCAAACATTCTCAAACGCAGATCAGCAGACCCTTCAGCAGAGGTCGCGAGCCGGGTGGTCGGTTGTTTGGCACGATTGATCGAAGGCGATAGAGAGAAGGGTTTAGGATGCGTTGAGATTTTATCAAAGCGAAAAGACATTCAGGTTCGGCGAAATATGGCCGATGTTCTAACTCGATTATTTCGCCGTATCGGCGAGGACGCAGTCGATTTACTCAATATAATGCTAGCCGACGAAGACGAAAGCGTCCTCGCAGCAGCTAGTGCAACGGTTGGAGATTTGCGTTTTTTGGACGAATCGATGTGGGCGGATAAAATTCTTGAATTATGCAACCATCCAAATCGAATCGTAAAACGAAATTTAGTGTATACTTTACGCGATTACCTTAGTGCATTTCCCGCCGACCAGCGAAAGATTATTCCAACTTTATGGGCAGTAGGCGATGAGGTGCTTCTCACTAGACTGCGGGAACTTTTGATCCGGATGGAAGAGGTCGACCATGACCGATTCGCTTCAACTTTGATCGCACTAAAAGACCTTGATCTAGATAATCTGTGGGCGCCGATGTTGATTAGAAACGAAGAGCGAACCCAGGAATGGAAAGATTGGCTTTACAAAAACGAAGACCAACCGGTCGCAAGGGAGCAATCCACAATACACATTTCGGATAAAACCGAAACCGAAATTCCAGATTTGGCAGATGCACTCGATACATTGGGCGATATGGGCTTCCTCGATTGACCGTCATCATAATTTGTGTGGAGCCATGTGGCATAACTATGCGCAGCAATCTTATCTTGGCCCTTCTCGTTTTGTTGAGTGGTTTTTCTGCATTAGCAAGCGCAGATTTTCAAACAAGCCCGGTTTCGACATTTACCGCAACATTTGACACCGAATCGGAAGAAACACTAATTTCAATTCAAGTCATAACCACCAATGATGCCGATTTGTTAGATTCGCTTAAACAAGCGAAATGGAACCTAACTCGAAATGGTGCGATCGTTCTTTCTGAGATTTCGCTATGCTCGGTTGAAATGTTAAATTCAGAATGTTCAAGTCGCTGGGTCAATCTATCGATCACTCCACCACCGGGTGTCGATGAAAGCGCGGTTTACGAATTGAACGGGGAAATATTTGCAGGTTCCGATTCAACGACGGAAACCACCTCTGAAATATATGCGGTAGAAAATTTACAAGCCGTTTATTTAAATGATATAACAACCATTTCTTGGGATTATCCCCTGGGAATTCCAATGAACCATAGTCTGGCAATATATCGCCATAATGAGGCAGCAACCGGTGATAATTGGGGGTCTTTGACCAAGGAACTTCTTCAATTAGGGCTTAGTGCAGGATCGACTAATTTTACCATTGATTATAGTGAAGAAGACGTAGAGACCCTCTATTATTATTCGGTTACCATAGTCTATGCTACTTCCGAGGATACGAGGTTCTTAGGCTCAAACACATTGAGTGAGCCATTGGTTGAAGACAACACCGCCCCGATTTTTATTGGAGAATTGAGTGCAACATTTAACTCAACTACAGACACAACACTTCTAGATTGGGGCGAGGGGGTCGACGAAGCAGGTTTGGTAATCAATATTTATCGCTCATCGATGGAAATGGAACTATTGTATGAATTTGACCAGGTTGCAACAGTAGAAGCTAGCCACTCAAACCATGAATTGATGATACCTTTCTCAGAACATAGACAATCTTGGTACGCAATAACCTTGGAGGACCAAATAGGAAATGAGGTATTATTGTTGAGTGAATCTTCACCGAGCACCGGTCCAATAATAGAGACCACTATTGACTCATCTACAATTACAGATTTAGCCGCCGAACGATTACAAAATGGAGACATCTCTCTAACGTGGTCTGACTCGACCGGAAATTCAGATTCGATTGCAAGAGTTTGGCGTTCGATTTCAGGACCTATCGAGGGTTTTGATGACGTTGAAGAATTACCTCCTACAAACGTTGGTGCGATCGCTTATACCCACGACCCATTGGATTCGGTTCAATCGGCATGGTATGCCATTACAATCGAAGGCGCTTGGGGCTCGCAACAAATTCCTTGGCATGATGAAACATTGATTCCAGACGTAAATTCATTATCGGCTCCGGTCGATGAGACAGAGGAAGTTATAGTTGAGACAGAAGCAAATTTTACTGTAAAAATTCAAGCTGAGGGCGGGCAGGTATGGAATATCAACGATGGCTCAAAGAGAATTCTAGGGGTTCTAGAACCCGGCAATATCGTATGGATTTGGACAACTCCTGAAGTCCATTCAATAACCTACGGCCAAGAAAACCAAACCATCGGCTCACCGATTGGTCAAAACGGCTCATTCGCACTCAAAGTAATTCAAACAGATAATTATTGGATTTTGGTTCAACAAGGAGATCAGGATATTTTCTTTGAAGTATCTTGGACGGTCATCGAGGCGACTGAAGAACCACAAATCGATGACCCAGAGCCGAAGACTACGGTTGAAGGACATGAGCCGGCTCAAGAAAGAACGATCGCTGTTTACATCATTGGAACCTTGATGATAATTCTATTCGGTTTCCTAATCGTGATGTTAAAACAACCTGAATACTTAGAGGAAGAGGAGTGATTATTCTTCTTCATCAACACCTAATGGTCCCGCAGCAACCATCCAAACATAGAACCCATTAGTGAATATCAACATGCCGATCACCGATAAGACCAAACCCGTGGGTTCTGGAGCAAATGGAGTTCTTCCAAGAATATAGGCGGACAAAAGAATCGCAGCCCCTCCTAGCATGACATACTTTGAAGTTTGTCGAGGATTCGACCAACGGTCGATGGTTGGAACCAATCCTTCACCAAATGTAATTCTAAACCATTCTAGGTAGATTAATGCAAGTCCAAACAAGCCAAGAGCACCGGAAGTAAATGTCGAATCATTCCACGGCCCCGCCGGTGCTAAATCGGTAAATGTAGAGCCAACAAAAACAACTCCGAGAAAGCCGCGCCAGCTATATTTTGCCCCCATATCTTACCCGACAGCCGATTTGCTTGAAAGCATAGAGGCTTCTGAACCCTCTGATGGCAGTAGTTGAGGACGCGGTTATTGTGGCTGGCGGCATTGGTACGAGAATGCTTCCGGCGAGTGCAGCGGTAGCAAAAGAAGCCCTTCCTTTGGTCGATATCCCCGCGCTTACCCACCTGGCTAGAGAGGCGATAAATGCAGGAGTGAAGCGAATCCACATCATCACCTCGCCACGCAAGGATTTCTCAAATTTGGTCGCTGATAATTCATGGCTCATCCCAAAAGCCAAAGCAATAGATCCAAAACTCCTTTCTCCATTTGAAGAGGCCGAAGTGTTGATTCATGTTCAAGAGATTCCCAGGGGTTTTGGAGACGCTCTCTATTGTGCATTACATGCTATCAGCGGTCCATTTTTAGTGCTTCTAGGTGATAATTTATTAATGGATCAACATGGCGATTCACATAATTATTCTGCTTCAAATGCTAGTAAAACCTTAGTGGAAGTATTCAGCCGAACCGGTTTACCTTGTGTTGGCTTATGTTCGGTCGAAGATCCAGAAAATTACGGTGTTGTTACCATGGATGGTGAAAAAATCCTCAATATCATTGAAAAACCACCCCGCCAAGATGCCCCTTCAAATTTGGTATTATGTGGCCGCTATCTCTTCACACCCGATACTGCAAGCCTTTTGGAAAAGTACGATTTTGAAAACCACGGTGAATTGCAATCGATCGCGCTACAATCTCATTGGATGAATAATGATGGATTGATTGGGGTTGAGTTGAATGGTTATCAGTGGTATGATTCCGGGGCGCCATTGCCGTGGTTAAAGAGCCAAATCGACCACGCGCTCAGGCGTGAAGATATGTCGACAGAATTGCGAAACTGGTTGAATGAAAGACTTCAACGTTGACCTGGTTTCCAAAACGAAAGTCCGAGAGGAACCTCATCGTTTGCAGCCCTGATCGCAAGATGGTCCGCCCGTTCATTCCAGCGATGACCTCGGTGGGCCCTGACATGTTGCCAACTTATTTTCCGAAGACCCGAAACCTCGCTCCAGAGCCCTTGAACATGTTTGACCAAGGATTTGTTAGCTTTTGTCTTCCAAACCCCAGTGGTTTGATTACCAGCATATTGAGAATCGGTTTTTATGATGACTTCACTATCATTACCTTCGACTAAAACCCATCTTAAGGCTTGAGCTATCGCGGTTAATTCAGCGGTATTATTGGAGCCGACTTCAGCACCAATAAATTCATCTGAGTCCGGATTTGTGATAACCCTGCCAGAAAATTCGTGAACGATTTCCCCATTACCTCGACCCAAGTCATTGGATCCAGAGATAATTACCACACCCCAGCCCGCAGGGGTTTCATCATCGACGTTCTGATTGCCTAAGCAAGACCCGTCAACATAGATGTGTAACAAGGACATATTTACTCGCCGATTTCAGATTTATAATCAGCCGGTGACATCATGTCGGACACAGCATCCGGGTTTTCCAAACGCATTTTGAGAATCCATCCCCTTCCATACGGGTCTTGGTTCATCAATTCCGGCTCATCTTCGAGATCTTCATTGACCTCGGTAATTTCTCCAGCCAAAGGAGCAAAAATTGGTGAAGCCGATTTAACCGACTCTACGATTGCGATTTCACCCATGTCTGGATGAGACTCTCCAGCTTCTGGTAATTCGATATAGACGATGTCGGTCAAAGCGTTTTGCGCGTGGTCGGTAATACCTATCATGACCTCATCCCCTTCGATTTTCATCCATTCATGCTCTTTGGTATAGTACAAACCATCTGGAATTTCGCTCATTGAACAACCTCCTCGATATTCCTGTGGCGGAGGTTAAACCAATCAAACCTTTCTCATAAACGGGTTTGACAATTCGGACAAAGAACCCAGTCGTTTTCCACTTGATGATTGCACGTCGAGCAGTTTTTGGATTGGTTATCTGAGATGAGGACAGAATCGTGCATTATTGTATCGCCAACATTTCCAATATTGACAATGGGTTGGGTCTTTTCAAGAAATTGTTGGCGGACCCGTCCTGCTTGGTCGAATGCTCCGGCTTCCTGATAGGCCTTTGCAGCCCCTTCAAAATCCCGAGCCCGCTCAAGGTTTTGTGCTTGTGAAAGTATATTGGTTTCAGAGGGTTGTTGAATTTGAACCGGTTGTCGAATAGGCTGAGCCAGTTGTTGAACCGGAACGTACACCGGTTGAGGATTTTGAATTATCACTATTTTTTTCTTTTTCTTAGTGCTGAAGAATACGATGATTCCAATCAACAATAAACAACAAAATAATGAATATAATTCTGCCAAAAAATCACTCCTGCTCCAATTCATTAGAAAGCATCGATTCTTCAAGATTAGCCCATGCGTCGGTAATGTGCAGGTCTTTTTGTTGAATCATCAAATCAGATTCAACTCTAGATACCATTTCTTTTCTCGATTCGTCAGGGAAATATTTGGACAATTTTCCGCCCTTTTCGAGTGAACTAGCCAAATAAACCGATAAAATAGCCAAGGCTGGAATAATCAAAGACGGTCCCAATTCTGTTAATGATAACATGCCAGACATCAAGCCTAAACCACTTGCAAGAACCAAGCCCAAACCAGTCCCTCGAAGGATGCGCTTGGCAGAAGCAGCCGGGCTCATGACCTGCCGATTACCTCAAAGGGGATGAACCCAGCGCCTACCAATCAGTAGGTTTCTCGCATTAGTTTGTGAATCTTATACGGCAAGAGAGCCCGGTTAACCGGCGTAACCTCTAGGATTCTTGCATCATCTCTGCGCCGAATATCTTGAAGAAGAGGATGACGGCTTTTCTTGTGAAGCGCGAGTAAAGTAGGTTTGTCTTGCTCCAAAGCCGACCTAACCATATTGACAAATTCTTCGGATTCGACTGCAAATTTACCAATTTCATCGATCACAATGACCTCAGAGTAATCTCGGGCATGCTCTATTGCAGGAATTGCGACAGCTTCCAATGCTTCGAGGTCAATGCCGTAACCCAAAACCCTCAATCTACTATCGATTTCTTTGTGGGCAATAATGCCCTCGGCTCCAGTTTTGATATCGATTACCTTGTAACCCACACGTTCGGAGTTCACTACCACGGGTTCGGTTCTCATTCCACCGATGATATCAGTGCCATAGCCATCCCCGCCTCTTGCGGAAATTTCACGGCGCCGTTCATCTTCTAACATCTCAAGAACTTTGGCAAGAACTGCAGATTTACCAGAACGAGGTAAGCCTGTAATGCCGATCTTTGGATGTATTCCCATGTTATTTCTCTCCCGTGTCTGCGATAACCTGTGGTGCTCTGATTATGTCGAGGTATGTTCTGATAATAAGTATGAGGGGTGCCTTCTCAAAAATTGGCTCTAAAAGAATGGAGAAGTTTGAACCCATCAAACGATTGTTGCGAGTGCAGATATTGCCAAATTAGGCGCGATTAGTGGTAACATTTCCAATTCATAATTATTGACATTATTATTCGCCGCCCAACAACGAGCCCAAATATCTAGGTTTTCCTCATTTAATAAACCGCAAAGCCAAGATAATCCTTCCTTCAAAGAAGAATTATTCAATGCTAAAAATTCCTCACTAGCTTTGGATAATTCGATATGATTAACACTATTTCCAAGCACGCTGCCTTCATCGATCAGAGCCCAACGCAATCTGCGTTGCTGCTTTGCATTTACAATCGCTTGACAAGCAAGTCTTGGCCCGTGAAATACATCTGAAGATCCAGTCCACATCGATAATTGTCGTTCGGCAGCCCTAGAAGGAATACTCGAATCAAATGCGGGGTGATGAATAAATATTTCACCGTTCTCTTCGGTAAAATGGACCCCTCTGATAAAAGGTCTCGATTTTTTACTCTTTACCCAAGTTTGAATACTGGAAGAATATGAGTTTTGGTCGATTTCACCCACTCTAACTCTGATGCTATCACCGCCTCTAACTAGCCAATGATCGCTATCGCCAAGCCGTGGATTCTTTGCCATTTGATCAATAATTTTCAGAACGTTTTTTCGCTCGTAAGTATTTTTTGGCAACCTCGGCACAGCCCATGTATTTCTGGTCCAATCGTGCCATTGAGACAATGCTAATTCGTAACTTTGCACCTTCGGTGCCAATCCAGCACCTTTTCTTATCAAATCATTTCTTTGGATAGGGCCCTGAATGGTAAGGGAATTGGTAATACCTTTAGATGATACTGAAATAACTACAGCCCCTTGGGTAATTCCAGGAAATAGTAAATTTGCCTCTTCGATTGCCCAGACATTATTCCAAGAATTAGATTTCACCAGCAATTCTCGCAGAGGCGCACTCGATTGTTCCCTCAATAAGGAATCTGGGGCGATCAATCGTAAGGTTCCTCCAGGCTTAAGAATCTGCAATCCTCGTTCAATAAATAGTCTATATAAATTGACATTTCCTCGCATTGTTGAAAACCGACGGTGCCCACTTTCATCGACCAATTCTCTTAATTTCTCGCCCAATTCTCTACGAAGTTGAGAACCGTCTTCATGGCCTCTAAATCGGTCTTTGATCCGTAGCCACGGGGGATTTGTAATCACCAATCTAGGCGCCTCTTGCCAAGGCCAATCGTCTTGTAAACTATCACAAGACTTCACGCTTTGTTGCAAAATTTCTAAAACCTCGGTCTGGGATAACTTCCCCGGAACCGCCTTACCGATGGTTGCAAGGTTTTGTCGAACCGCTTCCAAATGGATTCGTATTTTTGCGGTTGCAACAATAAATGGATCGATATCGACCAATTGCAGATTCGAGAGCAATAATCGAGTATCATCTTCAATCACACAATCATCTTGATCTTTTAGTGCCTCACTGTGGAATCTCAATAGTCTTGCAACAAAAAGGCCCCCTCCACAAGCAGAATCCGCAATTGGCAATGGGATTCCACTAATTGTACGGATGTTGTTTTCAACATCTTCCTTTGCTTGATCAAATTGGGAAGTATTTGGTTCCTCAACGATGGAAGTTAGGTTAAATTTTTCTAAATGGGCTCTAAAGCCAGGGGGCAATGCATCCAATGGCATTTTTGGATTTATCTCTTCTTCAACTTGAATTAAAGCCGGTTCTAACATTTCAGATTTGAGAATGGCGTCTGCTAATCGAGGAGGGGTTGGATGGGCTCCACGGGGGGAACGGCCATCGGTCTCGGCATCCAATCTAGCGAGTAAATGATCGAGAACATGACCGGGGTCAGTCAGAAGATTTGCAGGTAAAGTAGGCCAATCAGCAGGCAGTAAAGCAGCAACTGGCTTCCTTGCAGTCAGCGAGTTAGACCAAGCATTTGTCCAAATGCCGATTTGGGATTTACGGTCGGAGAGGGTTCTGTCCAATCGTGCATACCACCCGCTGACCCCATTATGCAAGCACTCACCCCGGCCGGCCGGAGCGAAACCCATCTTTGAGGGTGCCGGCCGATTATAGGATGCCTTCATCGCCCGGGATTGGGGTTGCGATGATTTTTCTACCTTCGGCAACCCCTTTCCAACATTTTGAAACCCAATTCAGAACCATTGACATTTTTGATTTTGAAAGCCCGCCAGCATCTGCGATTTTTTTGAGAATATCCAACTCCATTTCGTCGTATTCACCATCGACTGAAGCAACGATTGCACCATCTCTAAGGGCCAATCTAATCGCAGCCTCTTCCATGCCTTCGAGAATAGAATCCAATTCTGGTGGCTCAGTCAGCAATTGGCGAACCTCTTCACGACTTTCAGGATGAAGCATCATCGCACCCATCGCCGCTTCGATCGCGGCCATTTCTTCACGTACCAAGGTTCCATCAGCCGCTGCGACCAGTACTAATATGCAAGCGATTTTTCGGCGTTGTTCCTCCTCGAGAGCGAGAAGCGCATCCGGGAACAAGAGAATCACCTTGAAAGGTCATTCAATAACTCATATCCGGATTGCATCCATGAATACCCTTCCACAGTCCAAGCCAATAATCGGTTGATAGCATCTGGTGCTAGGTCAAAATGTTTAGCGATTTTATCCAATACCTCTCGTTCATCCTCATCGACAGTCCCATCGGCTGCAGCCATCAAGACCGCATCTCTAAGAGCCAAACGGCCAGATTCAGGGCCTAGGCCGGCCAAACAATCATCGAGAGATGGTGGTGACTTGAGTGAAGCACGGATTTTATCTCGTTGTTTGGGCGAGAGCAAAGCGGTTCCGAGTCTTTGTTCGAACATAGCCATCTCCTCAACGGTTAATTCGTTATCAACCCGAGTCATATGCGCTAATAATAAGGCATAGGCGAATCTTTCGGACCGAGGCAATTTGTGAACGGTGTCTGGCAGCATGTAACATCCGTAGTCGTTCTTAGACTTCAATCCAACGCCGACATAAAGGGTTTGAAATGGTAGAGCAAGACACCCGTAATCATGGCGGTAGTGGAGATTTACACCAATCGCGGTTGTGGGGCTTGCGTTCGAGCAAAACAACTCCTCGATAGAAAAGGAGTTTCTTACGAGGAAAAAAAGCTCGGTAAATCCAAGAAGGTCGATGCCGAATTTTCAATTAGGACCAGGGGCGCCAAAAGCATCCCCCAGGTATTTATTGATAATCAGTGGATTGGAGGATTCGACGATTTGGTGAAATATGATCGGGATGGAGAATTAGATTGGCGATTAGGATTGGAAAAAAAACCAACCATCGGAATCGGCAAAAAAATTATTCGTCTGTTGAAGGGGGAGAAATATTGATGTTTTTGAAGGCGATTTCTCGTTGTCCAATATAATTCAATACCCCCCATAAGGCAGAATTTAAAATCCAAACCAATCGCACATTTAGCCCAATAGAAACAGACCCAATATAGTAGCAAGCGGTAGAACCGACCCAGCCAACAGTATAGACCGACATCGAAGCCGGAATCGTCCAACTGGTATCTCTATTGGAATCAAACGTCCACTTTCGATGGGTCCAATGGGCAAAATATGAGCCAACCATCCATGCGATTGCCCAAGAGACAGATGGCCAATAAGCATCGTTGGGTAAGAGCTGATAACACAATTCCCACACCATGTAAAAAAAGGCGCTATTCAGGGTGGCTGTAATCATATATTGACGAAAAGTGCCAGAATTTCTGAGCATCAATCATCCCCCGTAATAACATCCGAAGCAAGCCCGGTTTGGATTTGTCTCAATCTTGAGTTATCGTTTTGGATTGCATTGAGAATCTCATAATCAACACCGAGTGATTTAGCAAAATTTTTCAAGGCGAGTGTATCCTTCGGTAGACATTTACCACCAAATCCTCTCGACAATCCCATCATAGGTTCAAGATGAGAAGGCCCAATCATTTGGTCTTGTGGTGCTGTGATAATGTCTTTAATCACACTCCACTCAACACCCAATTTTTGACAGATATCGTACATCTGATTGGCAAAAATCACCTTGAGTGCATAGTAATTATTTTTTGCATATTTTACTAATTCTGCCTCGGTAGAACCAACAAAAAACGTTTGGTCACCCTTTAAAACCCCGGCTTCTTTATGTTGTAAAAACACCATATCAGCGACCTCTTTATGTGAACTACCAACCACTAATATTTTTTGGTTTGAAAAATTCTCAATTCTATTTCTTTCGACTAAAAATTCGGGTGAAAATGCTAATTTCAAATCTGGATATTTATCTTGAAGACGAGCGGTCGTTCCCGGGATAACCGTGCTTTTGATCACCGCAATAAATCCGTTTGGTAATCGATCTAGTACATCCTCAACAATGCTGGTATCACACGAACCATCGGGACCGGGTGGCGTTGGAACTGCAATATATGCCATTCCAACATTATCTGTTACATGGGTTAACACCGTTCCCCTAGTTGGATCATGCACATACAAATCATGAGCACTTGAAAAACAATGTTCGATTGTGCCGCCGACCATTCCGGCTCCAATTATTCCTATTTTCATTCAGAAATCCCTCCAAGGAGTCTCGAACAAACCGTCCTCTACCATTTGGCCTGCGCGCGCTATGCTTTCAGGAGTTCCACAATCTATCCAAGTATTTTCTCCAACATTAATTGTTTTTGCAGATCCTTCTTGGATATATTGGCGAGTTATATTGGATATCGAAAACGATGTGTCGTCCATGGTTGAATCCAAGCGGCGCCAAAATGATGAATCAAAGAGGTAAATTCCGCCGATTGCAAGATTACCGACATTGTTTTTTGGCTTTTCGATCACATCGATTATCGAATTATCTTTCATTATTGCAATACCGAACGATGAGGGGTCATCAACTTCTCGAGTGAGCAAAACAGCCCCTTTGCTGAAATTTTCGACGGCCCCCAACAAATTTAAATTAGTAATATTATCTGAAAACCAAATTAATAACGAACAATTTTCATTACCTTTTCTAGCCAAATTCAATGCTGCAGCGACCCCTTTAGGTTCAGGTTCTAACACATAACTTACATCATCACCAACATGTTTGCGGATTTTATCGATGAACTTGTTTCCAATAATGGTGATATCCCGAATGCCTGCTTGACGGATAGTAGCCAGAGCATAATCGATAAGGGGTTTACCAAATAATGGCAATAAAGTTTTGTGAGTCTGATTGGTTAGTGGAAACAATCTCGAACCATGGCCACCGGCGACGATGATAGCCTTGACCGCCATATCATCCCCTCAAGTCGGGGGTTTATGGATTCACCCGGAATCTTCATCCGGATTCGCTACCTTTGAGAACGCCCCTTCTTCGGCATTTTTCTCAAAATAATCTGTTTTGACCAAATCACCTAATTTTTCAACGCCATATTCAATGATATCAGGGTCGTTTGCTTCAGCACGCTCCCATCTTTTTTGAGCATATTCCGCATAGACATCATCAGCACCTGCGACCATTATTTCACCGTCGGTCAATCTCCCTTCAAGATCCTTGAATACCACACCTTCTTTGATAGCATCTCTTCTCTCTGGCTCATGGCCCATCTTAAAATCAGTTTTCCCCCAATCAGGGCCTCGTTCATCAGATGGTCTTGCTAAAACAGGAACCACAGTCATAGATTTTTCGCGGATCCTTTCTGCTAAAATTCTTTGATAATGAGCAAATCTTATTTCTTTATCGGGAATATCAAACATTTCTGTCATATCGAATTGCTCGATGAATTCATTCTCAATTTTCCGTCTTCTAAATAGCGAAAAAACAGTAAAAATAAAAAATGTTGATGAAAAATAAACTGTGATTATCGGTATACCTTTTAGAATAAATAAAGCGATAAAACCCAAAGGAGGCAAGGTTGAAAAAATACTGAGTAATTGGTTTTTCAGTAAACGCCCCTTCAATCCATCCAATGTTTCATCGGCTCGAATCTCAGATTCTTCAACACTTAACGGCACCGGCCTTATTCCACCTAGCCAAGCATGGCTATAACGTCCTCAGACATCGAAGGACATGAATCCTGCGCCTCCTGCATTAGTACAGAGTCACGCATGTTGATAGATTGGCGTGGTTCAAGTGCTAGTTTTTCTAATACCGCGGTTAAAACTTCTTGCATTCTTGCGGTTTGACTACCCTGGGAGATGATCATTCTTTCAAGTGATTCTAGAGTTTCTATCGAACGGGTACCACTCATTTCAATTGCTTTTTTCTGGGCTTTAATAGCTTCTTTTTGAGTGCTTAATAATTTTCTAGCCGCAGGTGAGCCAATCGAATCGCGTCGTTCGAGTTCGACCAAGGCCTGGCGAAGATTTTCATCGGTCCGATTCAAGATATTTCCAATCTGATTTATCCGACTACTGGCGAGATTTAATTCGGTTTGTAATCGTCGAGCTCGTTGTTTTAATTGTTTTCGGACATTGGATTGAATTACAGAATCTGAAAAAAATGCGACCAATACCGCTATTCCAAGAGCAAAATCTTGCGGGCCACCAATTATTCTTATCGTCATCCATGTCGCGGTTCCCATCAGTGCAGACCTTGCTATTCCCATCAACCATTAATTAGGTGTTCACCCTATATGTTGGTCCGAGAGGGGTGCCCATGGGACCCCATTCAAAATCACTCATCTGGAATGAAGCAGTCATCATCTATTTCGTGAAGTTGCCCGGTTGAAATTAAATGGTCTAACGCTTCATCACATTCAACGGGGTCGATTCCATTTTCCAATAATGGAGTATAGAGGTCGGATAAATCCGCCCAATTAGCCCCGGTGCCAATTTTGTCATGGGCAGCCATCATCATCATCTGGGCGGTAACAGCTAGAAGCGGATCATCGCATGATTCATCGGATGTAAAGCCGAGGAATGAGCCAGCGGGATGAGGTTCTTGGTCCAACATATTTTCGATTCGTTCGGTGAGATGTTTTAGAGGGTCAGGTACATCAAAACAATCAAACAAATTCGTTTGCCCTTGGGGAAATTCTCGAATATCTTCCGGTGCCATTCTGGATTTGATGGTTTCCAATCTTTTCAAACGTTGTTCGAGTTGAATCTTTTCCCTTACCAAATCGGCATTTATCAATGTCAAATCCTCTTCGGCTTTCATCACCAACCATTCAGTCAAATCAAAACCGGGGTCGATGGCAAGCATCGTATCGACCAATAATTTGACTTTTATTGGCATGTTGTCAATATGAATCTCGCCTTCGGAATTCTCGTGACTCTCATCAACCATACTTTCGGTCGGTGTATTGGCGCCCCATAAATATACACACTCCCCCGATAACCTATCTTTCGATTGGAGAGATAGATTACTGCGCGGCTATAACCCATTTTGATAACCTCCAGAGGTAATCAACCCCGTTAACCAACCGATTCTACCACGGGGGCGCGTTCATGTAGGGGGGGCCGTTCGTGAGATTCATGAGCGACTACCGTATCGCAGTCCTGCCCGGAGACGGAACTGGAAAAGAAGTCGCGGTAGAAGCGATGCGCATTCTAAACACGGTTCAAGAACATACCAATCATGGTTTTGAACAGACTATTATTCCTTGTGGAGGAGAACATTATCTCAATACTGGAGAGGAATGGGCAGAGGGTTCTTTCGAGTTTTGTCGGGATGAGGCGGATGCGATTTTCCTTGGGGCGATTGGCCATCCTGGTGCAGTTCTTCCAAATGGCGATTTAGCTGGCGGCTCGGTCATCCTTGGGATGAGAAGTGGTTTCGATCTTTATGCGAATGTTAGGCCGATAAAACTCTATGAAGGAGTACCACATAAAGTCCATGGCAAATTCACTCAAATCTGGGAACCTGGAATGGTTGACATGACCGTTTTGAGAGAGAACACCGAGGGGTTGTATCATTCATTGCTGCGTCGATCCGCCGATAGAGCATCTGGTAGAGATCCTTACGAGCCAGTTGAGATGAAGTTCCCTGGTTTGGAGGGTGAAATTGCTTATGATCCTCGTCCGATTTCTCAAAAAGGAAGCGAAAGATTGATTCGAATGGGATTTGAAATTGCAGAGACAAGAAACGGCGCTCCTGGAGATGGCGAGAAAAGAGTTTCATGTATCGATAAAAGCAATGTGCTTAGAGGATGTCAATTATTCAGAAAAACATTCGATCAAGTTGCAACAAGTTATCCTAATACCTCACTTGATTATGGCTATATCGACGCGTTCACTCAATGGATAACTCGCAATCCAGAACATTATGACGTTGTGGTTACCCCGAATATGTTTGGAGATATTGCTACCGACTTGGGGGCGGTCCTCCAAGGTGGAATGGGAATGGCGGCTTCAGCAAATATTGGGGATAGCCAAGCATTCTTTGAACCGGTCCATGGCTCTGCTCCAAAATATGCTGGGCTGAATAAAGTAAATCCAATCGCTAGTATTAATTCTATTCAGATGATGTTGGATTGGCTAGGTAGAAAACAAGGAAACGATGACTTGTTAATGATATCTTCATTGATTGACCAAAGCGTTGCAGACCATTTGAAGGATGGAAGATTGCTAACCTATGATTTGGGTGGGGATGCAGGATGTTCCCATGTTGGAGAATCCGTTGCTGCACGACTTGGCGAAAAACTTTCACAATTGTGATCAGCGTGATTCGGCCATAATTCGATCACTCCAAGCAGTTTCAAACTGCAACCACATTTCGGCTTCGATTTTCTGTCGTAATTCCGCTTCGAGAACCGGTTGCAATCTTCTGGTTTCAGCAGCTACAATTCTGTCTATTTCTTTGAGAAGGCGACTCACTACCTCCAGTTCCCACTCTTCATGTGGATTTGGTAAACTAATTCTTGAAACTTCATTTTTTAATGTCTGAACAATCCTTGCCTTCACCGGATTTCCTACGGCAAAATTATGAGCGCCAGAGACAAAGCCAACCAGGGAGTCCAACCATTCTTTTTCACTAATTTCGTGACCACAACCCGGGCAAGCCGCTTCTTTTGAAGTTGGAGGTTTTCTCTTTGGCTTTCGACGAGGAGGTCTTCTCTTGGTAGGAGATTCAAAACCATCGATGTCGAATGCGACCGAGGTTCCAAAACCCACCTTTTCCATCGAGCCAAGACTTCTGCCTTCTTTCACTTTAATCAAAGGGAAGTTCTTCGTTCAACTTGATAAAAATTTCCCCTGCAGAAGTCACAAAAAGATATTATTTCCCATCGATTTGACAATGTGGTCAAGAGCGGATTGCAATCCCACATTGTTATTCCACTCCTCGACATCGGGTTGTTTTGGTATTATTTCGATTAAATTATTAGCAACTCTTGACAACTCATCAACCATCGTAACCGAGCCCATTTTTGCAGAACGCGAAAGTGGATTAAGATCGATGACCAACACCTGCTTCCCCATCGAAACCAATGCTTCACACCGATCACCGTCTTCAAGAGGAACCAATATCACATCACAAGCCAAAATTCCAGCAGCGTGACACTTCGCGCGCGGCCCTTCCAAACCCGGAATTTTTCCATCTGGAGAAGCCCCCAGAATTTCGACATTTAAATTTAATTCATCGCTCAACCCATTCAAATGATCGAGCAACGCCTTCATTCTTTCAGGTGTGCGATAAAAAATATTTATCTCCACTGGGCATTTGAGAAGGGCCGCTATTCTCAACATTTCTTCTCCAGCCAAGGCAACAACATTTCCATTGAGGGATATTATTGGATTTTTAGCGGCTACCAACCTAGCAGCAGCAGCCTTGGTGGCTTCGTATGCCGAAGGAATTGTTTGTTCCCCCAGCAAGTAGTCAAAGGCTTCACCTCGACCGTGTGCAATCATCGCCGATCCTGCGAGCATGCCTTTTTCAGCAGCTTCTTCCAATCTATATCTCATCAAGAGTGAACGATATCTCGGATGGGATGGGTCAGCAGCATGTTTGCCCAAAAAAACCCCGCCTATGCATCGTTTACCAACATCGAAATGTCAAGAGGTTGACAACCACGATTGATTGCACTAGTAGATAATACGTCGATTCCACACTGTTTCCAGTCATCCAAATCTCCTAAGATTATTCCACCACTAGCTTCGAGCCATACGTGTTCTCTTAAGCCCATTACAACAAGTTCATCACTGACACTTTTGCATCGTTCTGGGCCGAAATTGTCCAGCATGAGGGTGATTTTATCGCAACCATCGACCATTCTTTTTTCGTCGCTTCTTTTTCGGTTCGAACCTCTATTTCTAAAAATGCACCATTTTGAGTTTGATCATCTTCAGAAATGAATCGAGCAATCCTTGCTCCATGTGTGTCGAGTTCAGGATACAGACTAGCCAGATCATTTTCCTTTAACATTCTAGCATCTGATTTTGATAATCTATGAGTTAATCCACCGCCGAGTTGAACCGCCCATTTATCGAGTAATCCCCAAATTGTTTTTCTGGTGCAAGCGATTTGCTTCGGCGCCTTGGTCGACCATTTCCTCGCTTCGGTAGCGATGCCTGAAAGTTGGCCTAAGATGTTTAATATCGGGCGTTCCATGACTAAAATGGCTTCTCTATCACCCTTTAAACGGGCGATTTCATCACCAGAACTAACCTTCTCCCATCGCCAAACGGTAACATATGGTCGACCGCTGCACAACCGGCTAATGTCCCTTCGGTTCTTGAAACAATTTTTGCTTCTACCGGTGTGGTTGAGCCCATCAATGGCATATCGACACCATCGTCGGCTAGAATTGCGCTGGTCCAGCGATCAAAACTAGAAATTAACAATCTGGTTGGACCAGAGGAATGATCCCATAACATGGCGCCCCGATTATGAGGCGGCCGGGATTTCTCTGCCATGTTCTTGCCTGAGGGGACGAGGACTTCATGGTTCGCTTTGGTTTGGACTTAGGTATGCGGAGGGTGCTGGTGGTTGGTTCTGGCATTGACGGTTTGGTGACCGCAGTCAAAAATCACCTCGATGGCAATCAAGTCATTATCCTTGAAAAAAGGTCAACCGGATTTCAATTAGAACACGGCCCTCATCTTCTTTTGAAAGGGGGACCGCTCCATAAAATGGTCAAAAAGGTGAGCAGAGTAAAATTATCCCTTCGTCCGATAAGGCCGCAAAAAATCCAAATTGTTAGCCATGGATTATTATGGCCAATAAATAGCCCGAGAAAAATTTTAGCTTACAAGCGTGGCGAAGATCCGATTAGAGAATCCGCAATGAAATTAATTTCTTCGTGGGGACTGGATATTCCAAATCGAGAAAAGGCTTTACTCAATGGAAACCTTTGCGTTGTTGGAGAGGGCTGGGCAGGGATTATTGGAAGATTAGCATCAACCTTGGAAGAGGTTGGTGTGCCGATTCAAACGAAAACAGAGGTGGCCGAGGTAATCGATGGAGGGGTATTATTGTCCACCGGTGTCAAGGTTGAAGCCGATGAAGTACATTTGTGTCGAGGAAGTAAAAATTCTGATTCGGTCATTGTTTCCACATTGGACGTAGTATTGGATTACCAACCATTGGATGGCTTACATGGATTGGTAGACGGCGATGTTGCAATTTTAGATTTGGCCGCGATTCATAGTGGTAAAGCTCCTGGAATGTCTCACCTTTCTTGCATTTCACTCAAAGGGGGATTGGAAGCGATTGAAAGTTTACTCGATGAGCGATTATCGGGCTGGCGATCTCACATTTTGGTAAAAAGAGAAAATAAAAAAATTATTTTATCCGGGCAAAGAAAGACTCTTTCCGATGGATTGATTTGAATAACCGTCGCTTCAGACCCGTATTCATGCGAATCGCAACTTGGAATGTCAACGGGATGAGGGCGGCGATTCGAAAGGGCATCGACCGCTTTTTCGATGAGATCGATGCCGATGTGTGGTTGTTACAAGAAACAAGGGTTTTGGAGCAACAATTGCCCAAGGATTGGCAATTGCCAAATGGTTACGAATGGATCTTACACCCTGCTCAAAAGAAGGGATACTCCGGTGTTGCAACCCTATCTAGAATACCGATGGAAGAATTAGGCCGAGGCAAAGGCGGACAGGTTGATACAAATGATTCCGAGGGCCGCGTATTGATAACAAAACACGATGATTTAATTTTGGTAAATACCTACCTTCCGAGCGGTTCATCAAAAGAAGAACGTCAGAATTACAAGGAAGCCTGGATGGCGGAATGGCGCGAGTTTGGGAAAAAATATGTAAACATGAAAACTCCAGTAATAATGGCTGGAGACCTAAATATCGCTCATACAGAAGCCGATATTTGGAATCCGAAAGGCAATAAAAAAACCAGTGGATTCTTACCCCAAGAGAGGGAATGGTTTGATGAATTACTTGCAGATGGCTGGTGTGATATGTTCAGAGAATCGGTAGGGCCCGGCGAAAAAACATATTCCTGGTGGTCTAACCGAGGCCAAGCAAGAATCAAGGACAGAGGATGGAGAATCGATTATTTATTAGGGAATTCAGCTGCAAAAAAAATGTTGAGATCCTGCAGAATCGAAAGGCGAGGAGGTCTTGAGATTTCCGATCACGCACCGGTGATATTAGATATTTAATCAGAATCTTCTTCTTGACCAAATAAGGCTAGAACCTCATCTACGATAGTTCGTAATCGTTCGAGAGATTCGCATTTTATAGTTACAGAAAGCGTTGCTAAATCGCCTTCGATAATTAATTCGGATTTTAATCCAGGTGGAACTGAATTTGCTAATTGGTTTCCCATTTTGGCCGAACCAGTCCAATCGATTTTGGTCGAGTGGGTTTCTGCCATAACATCCAATAAATCGCTCTTCTCAAAAAACTTTGCTACTTCATCAGAATCATTCTTGGGCTCAATCGTCCACCATCTAACCAATGGAGAAGCATATACCAATTCTAGCCGGCGCCGGTGGCGTTGGTTTAGGGGAAAGTCGGACCGACCATTCAGGTCGGAAGGCGATACTGCTAGTCAGGGAAGGCGATTCAGCGGAGTTATCTGCATTAGCGGCAACGATGGGGATTGAAATCGTCGAAGAGATCTACCAGCCAGGGCGCCCGGACGCTCGTGGTTTTTTTGGAAAGGGCCGATTACAAGACGTAGCTGACGATGTTTCTTCAATTATAGATGGCCATCCTTGGAAGGGGGTAGATTTAGTGATTATACACTCCAACGCGACCGCTGGGCAATTGGTAAACATTCACAATGTAGTCGGGATTGAAATCTGGGATAGAGTAAGATTATTGCTAGCACTTTTCACTTCTCACGCCTCGAGTGTCGAGGCTCGAACCCAAGTGCGAATCGCCCAACTACAAGCTGATAGAACAATTTTGAGAGAGGTTGCAAACCAGCAGACTAGCGGGGAGAGAGCCGGATTTGGCGGTGGTGGACAGCAAGCCCTTCAAGGCGTAATTTCAACTGTTTCAAGGGAGATTGTTCAATTGGGAAAACGCCGGGCTAAGCATGCGAGAGCCCGAGGTGAAAGACGGCGCCAGCGCCGTAGAGGAGGGGCGAGAACCGTGGGCTTAGCCGGTTATACAAATTCGGGAAAATCGTCATTGTTTCGAGTATTATCGGGCAAAGAGGTCTTGGTGGAGGACAAATTATTCTCGACATTGGAGACTACTGTTGGCCGAATGGAAGCAAGCCCTAGGATATTATTAGCCGATACTATCGGATTTATTGATGAATTACCATCAGACTTGTTAGATGCATTCAACGCAACTCTCGATGAGGCACTAAAATGTGATTTACTCCTATTATTGGCCGATTCAAGTGATGATGAGGTCGAGTTGAGGAGGAAACTTGAAACCTCCCAAAGAGAGGTATTCGAGAGAACTGGTGACGAACCTTTAGAGATGATTGTGGTATTGACCAAATCCGATAAGTGTGGTGATTTAGAAACTTGTGAAGAAATCATCGATTCACTTTCCTTACCAAAACCAATTCATATATCGGCACATTCAGGCGAAGGAATGAATCTTTTACGAGATAAAATTCTAAAATCACTTTATGTAGAGAAAAGAACAATCGTAATATCAAACGATGGAGATCGTGCAGTTGAATCGATTATAAGCGAAGTTTATGGTCTGGGAATCGTAGTCGATAAAACCGCAACAGAAATGACAATTTGGTGCGATTTGTCCGAATTAACAAAATTAATTTCGAAGACCAAAGGACGCATATCCCTCAAGTAGTTCGCCTCTCTAAGCCTATGCATGGCCGACCTATTGGAGGATGTTAGTTCTCTTCCTGAGGAAGAAGCCCCCCAATTCAGTTCCTCGGGCCGAGTGTTTGAGGTCAATAGCGAAGATGGGCATCCGATGTTGAAAGCAATCGGTATTTTCGTTATTATTATCTCTGGTTTTGGAATGGCAAATGGTCTTGATTATATCAATCCTCATTCGGGATTGGTAAGGCCGCACGAGTGGATCTATGCGATGAGTGAATCGGCTCCATTAGAGTCTTCTACCTTTTATGGCACGGTACTTTCTGGTGATGAACCGGTAGCTGGTGCATCGATTACCATCAGCATGAGAGGTTATCAGGGCATGAGGGTTTTGGTCGATACCGAAACAGATTCAAATGGTTTTTTTGAATTCACAAATGTATCACCTGGTTTGACAACCATCAAAATAATTCGTTGGCAAGCCGGTGGAGAACACGATGCGGTACAACATAGAATGCTGATTAATCCCCCTACATTATTCGAGCCGATCGGCTTTACGAAGATTAATTTTGATTTACCGGCTGAAAAGGAATTTAGCAATTTAAATTGCCAAGACCTCGGAAATGGGTCTTGCTTGAGAGAGATAAATTTTCAAGAACAAGAGATGGAATTCCCATTGTTGGACGGCTCAGCTGCGGGGATGTATATTTTGGTTGGTTGGGGAATTATTGGGCTTTCAACAATCGCTTTAGGCTTTTCAATTATTGGTATGAACAAAGGAAGTAGGGGGATGATTCGAACTGGAGCAGTTCTTGTAATCTTCACGATGGGTCATTATTATAGCGCCTGTATTTTGGGACTGATGGCCTTTGCCCTAACCTTCTCAATTCCAGCTAAACGCATAATATTGGATGCTTGAGTCCGACATGCTCATGTTTGAGTGGCCATAGGACCCGGTATGGATTTGATGTCGGCCGCCTGGATGGTGCGAGAATTGGGTCAACCTGTAAGCGCTCTTCATTTGGGCAAAGACGGTTCGATAATCGCTGGAGGCTGGGACGGGATGGTAAAATCCTGGGATGGCGAGGGCACTACTTTGTGGCAAGTGGAATGCGGCGATAGGGTGGAGGCGATCTTAGTGGTGAATGACTTGACATTTCTGACTAGCGGTTTGGAGGTGGTTTGTATCGAAAATGAGAAAATTAGTTGGACTCATGCCTTGGAAGGTTCTGCTGACATGCTTTGTCTTCACCAAGACAATCTCATCGCAACTTCAAGTGTATACGACATCGAGCATGGAGATTTCATGGAGAGTGCGATCTGGCGTTTTGCATTTGCTGGTGAACTTATCTCCGTTGATAGGATGGACGAGCGCCCTTGGTTTGTCGAATCAAACGATAGTTTAATCCTGGGTCTTGGACGTCCCCGCTGTGGAATTTTATTGGATGAAAAACACATCGAATTAGCAACCGAATCCCCGGTTACTTGTGGAGTAACAGGGCGTAGTATGACCCTTTTAGGCCATGCTGATGGAACGATTTCACAAAGCGATGGTGAACTTGTTTCGGTTGAAGAATCAACGGTGGATTCGATAATCTGTGCAGAATATGGCTTTGTTTCAGCTTTAGAAAATGGAAATTTAATCGCCAGAAATGCTGACGCATCACCACTTTGGTCTGCTACCGGTTCAACCATCACTTGCCAAACCGAGGGCTTTGACCAAACTCATTGGGTTGGAAGATGGCAAACTATTTCTGGTATTTTGGAAGTTAGAGATAGTAGCGGAGAGATCATCACTAAAATGGAAACAAGCAAACCAAGAGTAGCAGTCAATGAAAGCGATCGGGTTGGATTTGGATTTGACGATGGCCAAATTTTGATATGGGATAAAGAATTGTTCTTACGTCGAAAAGCGGCAGAAAAACCAGCGGCAAATTCTGCAAATTCAGCATTGGCAGCAAGATTGAGATCTTTGCGGAAATAATGTTATTTATCGATTAATAATTCCAGTAGATTCAGTGGAAACTATCAGCGCAGACCCTCGTTTCCGATGGAAAAGAGACCTAATTAACCGTAAAGTTTATTTGCCCCCTCCTCCCAAAGAGAGATTGTCGCTCCCCCGGGAGTGATGGAGGACCCTCCGGGGTCTTCTGGGACCCTTGCCAACTGGCTCTTTAGCCCGAACTGGGTAAAGTGTTGGTCACAATGTTTGGAGACGAGCAGAAGTGAGGCGAAATAAAGCAAAGAAAATCTTCGGATATGACGAGCTTCATTTCACCCGCAGGAAGATCCACCCGCTTCGGCAATGGTGGTGAAGCTGGCAGAACTCCTGCAAAGGAGGTCTGACAGAAATGAGGAAATGGGTTTGCGGCCTTCTGGGCTTAGCGAATAAAATCTCAAAGACTGTGAAACCGTTGGACAAAGTGCTAATATGGGCGAGACAGATGTTTACTCATCGACTTCAACCTAAGTAACTGGACAACACCCCGGCTGTCGAGAAGAGGGCCGATTCTGGCAACAGGATTAGTTAACGATCTAGGAAGATATTCTCCTTCGGGAGAATTGTCGGAATAGTGAAGGCGACTCGGCAGCCATCAGCGGAGGCTGGCAGGGGGGCGGATATCCCACCCGGATGAAACCCCCCTGCCAGTTCTCCCACCCTGCTCACACAGGTAATTCAGGGTCCTTTCATTCCGCTTATGATTCTTGAGGGCGCGGATTACTCGCGCGCCCCGGTTTGGAAACCATTCAATTAGAGCCAGTCATTTCCTCAGGTTTAACCCAAAGATCGAATTCTTCATTGGTTAAATATCCTAATCCAAGAGCAGACTCTCGCAGCGTCAACCCATTTTGGTGGGCGTTTTTTGCTATTTTTGCAGCATTATCATAACCGATGTGATTATTGAGAGCGGTTACCAACATCAATGAATTTTCCAAATGATTGGCGATAACTTGTTCATTCGCCTCTAAACCTTCAACACAGCGGGTTGTAAACGAAGTCATCGAATCCGAAAGCAATCTAATACTATGCAAGAAATTATGAATCATCATTGGTTTGTAGACATTTAATTCAAAATTTCCTTGACTGCCACCAATGGTGGTCGCACTATGGTTCCCCATGACTTGAGCACAAACCATGGTCAATGCTTCGGCTTGAGTTGGGTTGACCTTGCCCGGCATTATCGACGAACCAGGTTCGTTAGCAGGTAGGGATAACTCGCCGAAACCACAGCGTGGGCCCGATCCAAGCCAGCGGATATCGTTGGCGATTTTCATCAAACTCACAGCTAAGGTATTGAGGGCGCCACTAGCTGAGACAATCGCATCATGAGCGGCCAATTGGGAAAATTTATTCGGTGCACTAACAAATGGCAAGCCGGTCTTATCGGCGATAGCAGCAGCTACTTTTTGCGCGAACTCAGGATGGGTATTGAGCCCGGTTCCAACCGCGGTTCCCCCTAGGGCTAATTCCAAGAGGTCAATACTGGCGAATTCGATTCTACGAATATTTGCTTCCAATTGAGCAACCCACCCGGAAACCTCCTGGCCTAATGTAAGCGGCACTGCGTCCATCAAGTGAGTTCTACCTATTTTGACGATATCTTTCCATTCATTTGATTTTATATGCAACGCGTCCTTTAACGTGCAAAGGCTTGGCAATAAGGCATCGGTAATAGCCTCAGAAGCAGCGATATGCATTGCGGTAGGAAAGGTGTCATTGGATGATTGAGCCCGGTTGACATGGTCGTTTGGATGGACAGGAGTTTTGCTTCCCAGCACACCACCGGCCATTTCGATTCCACGGTTTGCTATCACCTCATTGCTATTCATATTGGATTGAGTCCCGGAGCCGGTTTGCCAAATTTTCAAAGGAAAGTGTTCATCGAGTTTGCCTGAGATAACCTCTTCTGACGCAGCGATTATCAATTTTGAAACATCGGGATCTAATTGGCCCAATTCGCAGTTAATCATGGCTGCAGCCTGCTTGAGAATGCCAAAAGCACGAATCACTCCTCGTGGCATCAAATCATCACCAATATCGAAGTTTATCAGTGATCTTGCAGTTTGGCAACCGTAGTATTTTTCAGCAGGAACTTCGAGTTCACCCATAGTGTCTGCCTCGACACGCGTCTCGCCCATGATGTAAAGGGGGAGGGCGATGGAACATGTCCCTTTCTATTCACAAGCGTGAAAGAGGGGTGACCTCGAGCACAAGTCGATGAGCGGATATCGCTTGGTATGGTTCCAACACTTGCACAAGGCCGCAGGCACCTATGTCATCCGGAGGGCTATGGCTAACGGTGAAACCTTTTGGCCAAATAATGAGAATGGCAACCCGGTAGAAAACGAAAAAGTGATCCCACTTTGGAAGTTCGACCCGACTCAATTAAGAGAATTTGTAGACAGATGTGAAAAAGACGGAATTACATTTGTTGCTTGTGAGTGGGGTGGTCCGGAATACGACGTACTCGCAAGTGATGAAAGGGTTATTCTTCTCACCAGCTTGAGGGATCCCGTCAAGCGCTTGGTATCGAATTATAATTACGATCATTATTGGATGTGGACCAAAGCAACTTCATATTCAGAATATTTATCCGAAGGAAATTTGCACTCATCACCTGAATATTATACTCGAATATTTTCTAGAGAAATAGATTTATCAAATTCGATAAAAGAAGTTCATTATACCCAAGCCATGGATAATTTAAAGAAATTTGACCATGTGATCATCGCAGAAAATGGAATGGCTGCACTAAATGAATTCGGATGGATAAAAGAATCGGATACGACCCATCCCACATTTGGTAATAGGATTAGAATTTTGCATTTATTGAGGAAATTAAGATTTAAACGCGGTTGGAATTATTTCAAGCAGAAAAAACATCTTCCTCCGAGCGAATTAAATATCGAAGAATTAAATAAATTCGACATTTCACTTTATAATAAATTGAATTAGGTGTCAAAAATGAAAGATGGTTATGATGCAAAACCGATGAAATCTCCTAATTTGGCCGGATTGGTGATGGGCCGAGGTTGGGAAGAAGCAAAAATAATTCGCGTTGGGTTGGTTTTAGAAAAAGAGTTTCCGCGCCAATTACCACCGAACCATGTCGACATCATGGGCCAATTGCAGTAAAGATTTCACCGTTTCGATAACTCCCTCGATACATCAACATCGTTTGGAATGGAAGTTCGATATTACCCTTGGAATCTATTGCAATCACTCCACCTCTCCCGCCGAGGGGCTCGACCATTTCCAACATTGAGTTACATGCTTTTTCAAGATTTTGACCTAATCTCATTCGGGTTGAAATCTCATGAGCAGCACAAGTTCGAATGTAAGCTTCACCAACACCGGTGCAAGAAACCGCAACTGAAGGATCACACCAAGTCCCCGCCCCAATGATAGGGGTATCACCAATTCGGCCATCGGGCTTCCCGGTCATCCCGCCAGTACTGGTCGCAGCAGCGAGATTTCCTTCTTTATCCAATGCGACCGCACCGACGGTGCCCATACCTTGGTCACCGTCGTGGTCCAAGATTACAGAGTCGTCTTCATCGGTTGAACCCGGTCTTGAATTTGCATCTTTCCATTTTTGCCATTGGGCTTGGCGCAAATCGGTAATAAGCCATTCTTGTTCGACTTGTTCGACGCCATTTTCGAGGCCGAATCTATCCGCGGCTTTGCCATTCAACATAACTGGCCAGCCTTTTTGAAGAATTTTTTGAGCAACCCTAATCGGATGACGAGACTTTTGGATATTGACTACGGACCCAACTGCACTATCACGACCTCTCATGATACTCGCATCCATGGTTACAGATCCATTAGCGGCGATTACCGAACCCTTACCCGCATTGAACAAAGGTTCGTCTTCGAGCATTTCAACCGCAATAGTCACCGCTTCCTCAGCACAGATGCCAGATTCTAACATCGATCCAACCGTCGAAAGTACAGATTCCATGCAAAGAATTCTTACAGGATCCAAATCGGTTGGGCCCTTCCAAGGGCCATCACCGCCAGCACCACCGTGGATGGCAAGGCGAGGCATTTTTGTATCACTCACATCTAGAGACCGAAACGATTCGTTGAGGTTGAGTTGGACGGTCTCCCGGCATTTTTTGGCAATTTTCAATCGCCTTTACAATGTCCATTCCCTCAACGACTTCGCCGAAAACTGCGTGGTTTCCATTGAGCCATGGAGTTGCGACCGTGGTTAGGAAGAATTGTGAGCCACCAGTATTTGGTCCAGAATTTGCCATCGAGAAAATCCCAGGACGGTCGTGCTTCATATCTAGAGCGGATCGCTCACAAGGGATTTTCCAACCCGGGCCGCCGGTACCGGAGCGTCGACTCATAGGATCTTTGGAGTGAGGGCATCCACCTTGAATCATGAATTGCTCGATAACACGATGAAAGTGAAGTCCATCATAGAAGCCCATGTCAACCAATTTCAGGAAATTTCCTGTGGTCTCAGGTGCTTCATCTGTAAACAGATTAATCTTGATATTTCCAGCGCTGGTTTCCATCATGACGTGGGTCATGTTTACTGGCTGGTCAGCGCCCGTTGATGACCCTTTCCACCAATTGAAACAGTCAATTTCACTGGTTCAACCAAGGGCGGAAATGTTGGTCAGCATATTGCCTTGCTTGTTGAGGGTTATATCCGGCTGCTGCTAATTGTTGTTCATAAGATAGTTGCTCAGCCGTAATAGTTGGATCAACTCCACCCACCGACATCATCGGATCGTTAAAGGCAGCATTCGCAAACATATCGTCCTTGGAGTCATCTCCGCCACCTCTCACAAAGAGTATAGTGATTATCAGTAGCAGGATAATTCCTCCAACCGCAGCCGCGATCATCATCATATTGTCTTCGATGAAATTATCTCCAGATTTTGTATCATCATTAACATTACCATCGCCGTTTCCGTCACCAGAATCGTCGCCGTTTCCATCACCGCCGTTTCCGGACCCATCTCCACCGCTTCCAGTACTGCCGTCATCAATTTTACAACCGAATAGGTCAACACTTTCTCCAGTTGGAGTAGCAGGACAATTGTCTTGGGAGTCAGCAACGCCATCGCCATCGGTATCGACTTCACAGCCATCAGCATCCACAGCGACTCCACTAGGGGTATCATCACATTGGTCAGCCGAGTCAGCAATGCCATCTCCATCCGTATCAACAAATGCTTCTGGACAACCGTCCCCGCCTTCACCACCAGTTATTCCGTAGACTCCAGGGCATTGGTCGCCTTCGAATCCGGTTGAATTATCTCCAAAGCCGTCTTCATCGACATCTTCCCATTGGCTTTCATCCAATGGTGCGAAATCGTTGAGGTTTGACCAACCATCGCCATCGAGGTCAGCACAACCGGAACGGTCGCCCCACGATTCTCCCCACGATTCTGGGCAATCATCGATTATGCCATCTCCGACATCGGTGGTATTGTAACCATCACGATCGATGTCGTTAGCCCAAAGCTCGGCTTCGTTTTGAATAGTGAAATTTTCACCCATAGCGATGTTATTTGTCATATCTTCTTCAAAGACCATAGCATCCATGTTGACCATGACTTGACAAGAATAAACACCGGTTAGGGTTTCAGAATCGAGGTAAATCGATGAGGATCTGCCTAAGATTAATTGTCCATATATAGCGTAAGTATTCTGAGTTGCAGAATCGATATCAACGATGTGTTGGCCTTCAGAATCTAGCAATTCAATAGTCCAAGAGAAATCTCCAAGGACCGGTCCACGTAAATTATGAATGTCGAAGGAGTAATACAATTCTTCATTGCTGACCATATCAGCTCCACAGCTGACATTGCTAACCGCAAGATCTGCTGGTGCTGGAGGGTTTGTCGCTATTGATAGATTGTAATATCCTTCATCACCTTCTGAATTCACGACCAATACGAAAGTACCATCTTGACCCTCGTACATTTCATTGTTTAGGGTTGTCCACGAAGAACCATCCCAATCTGAAACCAAATTACCATCTATATCGAATAATTCTGAAGTAAATCCGGAAGTAGGCTCCATACTTAGGTTGACGTTGAGGTTATTTCCGGAATCTAAACTGAATTGGAATGCATCGACCTCATCGGTTCCACCAAGGCAAGCTTGACCCTCAACGACCGGATTGGTACCGATAATCATTGGATTTGAGAATCCAGTACCAGCATCGGTGCCAGTTCCAGTATCGGAATATCCGCTACAAGAGAATGGAGCAACATATTTTTCAGGTAATCCCAATAACAATCGGTAAGTTCCATTTCCACCGTCTTCCCAGAAAGTGGTTGAACGATTGACCATCACCGTATAGGTTCCAGCAACTCCATCATAAGGAGTATCGGCGCTGCTAAGTTCACTATCTTCAAATAAGCCGGGGTCAGATGCGACCTCGGTTCCATCCGAAGCAAATAATGCAAGGTTAACCGCCCCTTCAGGTGGGTCAACAAGAACAAGATCGATTGTCTCACCGCTTGCGACAGTGAACTTGTAATAATCGGCCAAATCATTATTGTCGATACAACCGCGGTATTCAGCATCGGTATATTGGCCGAGGTCCATCTCATTTCCAGCCGAACTACCTGCATCGGAACCCATGCCTGCATCGTTTTGAGTTGAACAAGATGTTTCGGCGGTATCGATTGTAATAATGCCATTTCTGCGCATTTCATTATTGTCATCATTGCGCTCAACTACAAGTTTGTCTTGGTCGACGACTACATATAAATTGTAAGAACCTGGAACGATATCGATCGGAATTGTTGAAGGTATTGTAACCGAAGTTGTAGTTCCCATCGGGATTCCGTTGACCGTTGTTGATCCGATTTCGTGATCGTACCAATCTAGCCCAAAGTTGACCGAAAGGAAAGATTTGAGCTCAACGGTTGAATTTCCATCGATAGTTCCGCTATTGTTGAGAACGACATCGACATTGAATCCATCCCCTGCATTAGAAGATGTTCCACTCGTAACTTCATCAAAGTGATAATCAGGAGCTGGGATCGATTGATTGGTCCAAACATCGAGAGTATAATTTGAAACCCCGCTATAGTGGCTTACATTCAAGGTATATGTATCTCCAACCCCTTCCCAATTCGTTAGTTTAGTCGATGCTGTTTCTGGGTATGAGCTCGTAAACCCAAGGTCTACTTCGCTTCCATTTGAATCGTGTATGTAAAGGTCGATATCAGAAGATGCATCCTCGCCGGTTAATGATACTTCGAAATAATATCCAGATGGAACATCGAAGTTGAAGTAATCAAACGGATCAGCGCCATCGATACAACCGGTATAAGTTGCAGTAACATTGCTGCCCATATCCGATGCATTTACCGCTTCGTTTGGTGCATCAGCGCCTAGGCCAGCATCGTTTTGTGGACCACCGATTAGGTCCAAACAATCTTTGCCCAGAGTGGTTTGAATGGCAGACCACCCTTCGTTATTGGAATCGTTTTGTTCGGTAATATTATCATAACCATCGGCAATAACAAGCCAATAATACGATCCATTGGTAGTATTTGCAGGAATTGTAATCTGGGTTTGAGTATATCTTGAACCATTTGATGCTAGATCGGCTTCGTTTTCAACATGGTCAAGGACGGTATCGCCAAATCCTAATATTTGGTCGGTAGATATCGCAAAGTGAACTTCAAAGGCACCTGTAGATGTATTGCCGAGGTTTTCTACGGTATAATTGACATCGACAGTATCTCCGGCTTGAGCCTTAGCTGGAACTTCAACTCCTGAGATTGTCATATCGGGCCGAGGAGGAGTATTATTGGTCCAAACCCGAAGGGTATACTGGCCATCTCCCGTATATGCATTTATCCAAATGTAAAAGCTGGTTGCGACACCGGAAAGATTGGTTCCCCCGGTGGAGACCTTTTCCAGCGGGTCGTTATATTCCGACCAAGAGTAAAATGTGGTTTTTGTCGAGTCGACCAAATATAAATCGAAATCCATGTTAGCGGGTACAACCAACTCGACATCAACATCTTTTCCCGCGGTCGTTGTTACCTTGTACATGTCTTCTTTATCGTTCGCATCTACACAGCCGGTAACACCGGTCGGCCCATTGTTTGGATCTGTGCCCAAATCCTTCGCAGTTGTGCTAGTATTTCCAGCATCGCCAGCAGAACCTGCATCTGTTTGAACAGTACTGCAAGCTGCTCTTCCACCAGTAGCGGTTGAAATTCTAGGCATCAAGTCATTTAAGTTCTCAATTTGGTGATCGATAAAAGAAATAGATTCGGATTGTTGTGTTTTTTCGTCCAATCCGGCTGCTACGAGCGGAGAGAAGGTCACCAAAATCATCAGGGCTGCAAGAAGAATAGAACGCACACGCATGGTCTTCAACTATCTTTGGTCCTAACCGGACAGTTATCAATGTACGCTTTTAGCGCCAATACCTTTACTGTTTGGGCGCAGCAGCATTTACGTCATCGGAAACTCCATCGGAATAACGAATGAAGTTTTCATTGAACATACGAGCCAATTTATCGGCGGTTGCATCGAAATCGTCGGTATTAGCCCATGTATTTCTTGGGATTAATAGATCGGAAGGAACCCCAGGGCAAGTGATTGGAATTTCAAAGCCAAACCTCTCATCCAATATGTAATCGACGTCGGCCAAATCACCGTCTAGTGCTGCGTTTAACATTGCCCTAGTATACTTGATTTTCATCCTGCTTCCAGTACCGTAAGCTCCGCCGCTCCAACCGGTGTTGATCAACCAAGCAGTCGCACCGTGCTCGGCCATTTTGGCCGAAAGCAGATCGGCGTAAACACCGGGGTGCATCGGCATAAATGGCTCGCCAAAGCAAGCCGAAAATGTGGCTTGAGGCTCGGTGACTCCGATCTCGGTGCCAGCGACTTTTGCGGTATAGCCGGAGATAAAGTGGTAAGCGGCCTGAGAGGGGGTCAACTTCGAGATTGGCGGTAGAATTCCAAAGGCATCACATGTAAGGAAAATCACGTTTTGAGGGTGACCGCCTTTGCTATCTGAGGTGCGGTTTTCGATGAAATCAATCGGGTAAGAACCTCTTGTGTTTTGGGTTTTTGAGGTATCGAAAAAATCTGGGATTCCTTCGTCATCGAGGATGACATTTTCCAAAACCGTTCCCTTTCGCTCGGTTGTTGCGAAAATTGCAGGTTCATCTTCTCGACGTAAGTCGATGAGTTTTGCATAACATCCCCCTTCAAAGTTGAAGATACCATTTGCGCCCCATCCGTGCTCGTCATCACCGATGAGTGCACGCTTTGGGTCAGCCGATAATGTTGTTTTTCCGGTTCCGGACAGGCCAAAGAAAATCGCGGTATTCCCCCCAGTCGTATTAGCCGAGCAATGCATTGGCAGAATTCCCTTTTTTGGAAGAATGAGATTCATAATTGAAAAAATTGATTTCTTAACCTCTCCAGCGTAGCGGGTACCACCGATGATTACCTCACCTGCAGCGTAATTTACGATTACGAAACATTGTGAATTCAATGCAGCATCAGCAGCTTCAAAATGCGGTGCGTGGTAAACGGTAAATTGCGGTTCATGACTCAATAATTGCTCTTCAGTAGGCCGAATAAACATATTCCGTGCAAAGGCATTATGCCATGCTGTTTGATTGATAACCCGAATCGAAAGAGCTTCTGATGTTTCAGCTCCACAATACAAGTCTTGGACGAAAAGCGCATCTTGGGCCGATAAATATTCAATGACTTGAGCCTTCATTCTTTCAAAGGTTTCCGCATCGGTCGAAATGTTGACATCCCCCCAATTGACATCTTGATTAGTCGAGTCTTCATCGACGATAAATTTGTCATTTGGAGAACGCCCGGTGCGTTCACCGGTTTCGGTAACCAAGGCGTTGTGGGCCGATAAAACCCCTTCACCACGCTCTACAGCTAGGTCGATCAATTTCATATTATCAAGATTCCAATGGATGTTAGCATCCGTGTGGATTCCATGGGCTGCCAGGTCCCCAGAGGGGGTACCGACGGTATTGGCCATAAACCGGCGACCCGCCCCCGCTCTTTGTTGCTTGTGGTCCCAAACCGCTTTTTTCATAGCCCAATAATCGTATGTCGAGCCCGCCAAGGGGAGATATTGAAAGGCCAATCGTTCCAGTAGCAAATCGTGGCAAAGGAAGAACCCGAGGACGAACTTCTTTCAAAGCGTGATTTTGATCGCGCGGCGGGGGTAAACCTTGGAGGTTTCATGGTTGCTGATTTAGAAGATCTAAAACCAGAACCGAAACCTGAAGAATTCAAAGAAATCGATGAAGCTGTCGGCGAGGTAGCCGACATATTTTCTCGAACCGATGAATCATCCAATATCAACCGAGACGGGACCGTCGACGTCGAACCCGAAATTGATTCGGTCACCGAGTTCGCCGTCGAAGGCGAAAAGCGCCTCCACATCGGCTTGCTCATCTCGATGATAGTCACCTGGTCGGCGATCGGTGCAATAGTTGGTACGACATTAGGGCCGACTTTGTCGGCTATCGGTTTATTGTCAATGGCGGCATTTGGATTGTGGTTGGGCGAGAAATGGATCGCCAAACCTTCGATGCACATCCTAGGTGTAACCTGGGTAATAATTTCGATGAAATTACTCTATGGTCTTGCGATTTCAATGAATGCGTGGGGGTGGCTCGACCCGACCTTATTAGGCATAGTTTTACTGTTTTTAGTCGCATTGAACATCTTGATCGCTCAGCGTCACGACGAGGATGCAATCGCAGCCCAAGCGACGATAGTGCTCTTGGTTATCGGCAGCGGCGCGGGCGCTCTTTACGGTCAAATCGGCGTCGTTTTGATGATTGGAATCGGCACCCTTCTATTCCATTCGCTCGCATATTTGAGAAAATCTGGCAACCTCGCATCATTGGGGATTGCAGCCTCATATCTTTGGATGGGCCTACATGCAATTTCCGATGGGTGGGTCATCGGCGGAATCGAAATCGTTAAAATCGAAGATTCACTATTGCTATTCTTGTTGATGTTTGCAATCACCGGTGTTAACGCGGTGATGGCCGCGGCTTATGCTAAGGAAGAAAATTGGTTTTCGTCTGGATTTAATGCTATGGGATTGGGTAAGCCGGGTTTGTGGAGTGTTTCGGTCGGCTTGGGAATGATAGGCGCTCTATTGGCAATTGGAGCTCATCGTTTGGAAACCGGATATGCATTGGCCCAATTGATCCTATTGATTTCCGCCTTCGCACCTTCATATTTGGTTGTGCGCGGTGAATCTTGGAAAGACTTACAGAAGTACACACTATGGCCGACGCCAGTTTTATTGGCGATCCTTATTTTGTTGGTAAAAGGAATAGTAGACATTCCATTTTCAGAGCCTTGGTCCATCTATGCTGCTTTGAGCGCACTAATGACTGCAGTAGTTTTACTGAACCACCAAAATGCGGTTTCAGATCACGTTTTATGGACCGGTTCAATCGTATTGGTGATTTTATTGACAATGTTGATTCCGGCAGATAATGACCAAGGGGCAAGGACATTATTGGTGAGCCAATTGATAATTTGGCTCGGTCTTGGATGGTTGGCGATTCAAAGAGATTCACCCTCGCTTGCAGGAACTGCAGTCTTAGCGCCGTGGATTTGGTTGTTAGCATTTGCAAGCAAATTTGAAAATCGTATCGTGTCGTTTGAATTATTGCCAATACAATTACCAGAATTTGAAACATCACTCTACATTTTAATTCTAATCGGAATGCAAATTCCACTAAATTTGAAACTTGGAGAAACCGGCGTCAACCTTGCTACAAGGCTTGCCGGCATGTCGGAATTCGGTGCAAGATTACGCGATAGTGGGATGATGCGATTATGGAATATCGGCTTTGTCTTGGCTTTGGTCACAATTCTATTCATAACTAGGCCAGGGGCAATTCCAGCATATGGGTTGATATTGGCTATGGCTGGGTTATTGCTTTCCCATTCGGTCATCATTCGATTGGATCGCCACCAAGGAACGCCCAGATTGATTTTAATATCATGGGGATTAGCTGCAATAATTCTTCAATGGCGCTTTGGATTTGGTTCTACTTGGATTGCAATTTACGGAATTTCAGCAATAATGTTGGTCGAATGGTCCGAGGATAATGCCCGGCGAAAAGCCGTGGGCGAAGGCCTTAGTCACGAAGCATTAATGCCAGGAAAACTGATCACTACCGTCCTTGGCTTTATCGCGATGATGACCATCATCATCGGTTTAGAACATGGAGCGGGCGCAACTCTATCCTTTACTGAAAAATTCCCCTCTCAGACTCAAGAATTGCGAGCCGCCGCCTTGGCATCTTTTGCGATTATCGGAATATTATATTTGCCAAGGGCAGCCTCTTTCGAACGACTGATGCCGCCAGCGATGTCAACGATTGCAGTAATCGTTTCTTTGGGAATTGCGGCAATGAATGCCGAGGACAATATCACGGTAACCTCTTCGATAATCGTCTTCATCATTACCGGCGGATGGCTTGCAGCTCAAGGCGAGATTAGATCGCGCATGAAACAGGTTTCAAAGCGCGAACAGCGGTTGGAAAAACACTTGCACAGAGCCGAGATCAACCGTCAAGTTATCGAATCCCAAATAGAATCAGGAGGTAATATGAAAATCGTCGACGCCGATTTACTAGCCTTGGCCGATAAACAAAAGAAACGTTCAAAACGACGTGGCTCGGTAGGCGAACACGACTTGATTATCGGTGATATTCATCATAAGCCAACTATCGTTCTATCATTCATCGGCGTTACCATTTTGGTCGCAGTGTGGCTATCTTGGTCTGAATCAGGGATCTTTGCGATTGCAGTTGCCTCATTCATTTCGGTATTATTTATTGGAATAGCCCGTTGGCGAGCCGACCAAGTCGGCTTGCAATTAGGTGATATGATGGGCATTGAATCACCGGTGGCTCTGACCATGGTTGGTTTAACCATCATCCACATCTCTTCGAGATTAGGCGATGGCGCCGGAAAATTAGTCGACCAGTGGGGTTTACTGGTCTTGCTTGGGGCGTTGATTATTTTGGCCGGAATATCATTGCTTGGCAGAAAAGACCTCGGCTTGAGAATTCCTTCAGCCCTCGAGGGTATCGTTGGTTTGCTTTTGCTATCTAGAGCCTTATCGGCATTCATGGGCCTCGACCAAATCATGGTAGATCCACTCTTTTTCAGCGAAAATTCATGGAGAATCCCGGTATTTTCGGTCGAAATATTTTTGGTTATTGCGGTTCTATTATTCGAATGGGTTGAATCCGAGCGCCACAAGCGAGATCTTTCTGACCACCGTGGAGCGGCTGGTCGATTCGGCTGGGCAGCTCTCCTTTGTTTCGTTTCATTCGGCCCAGCCGGGCTATTAGCTTGCGGTTTAGCGGTCAAGAATTCGGTGCGGTGGACTCAACCAGCACTAATGGTAGGAGTGGCGGTATTCGCACCATATAGTTGGTTTTCCTTTGCAAATTGGTACGAAGGGATCGAGCAAACAACTTCATTATTCGCAATCTTATTGGGCTTAGCCGGTTTGGTATTAGCAGTATGGTCCACTTGGGCAAGACAAGGTTTATGGTTACCAGCCGGGCTTTGGATTGGCCATTTACTATTGATCCCCGGATCCTTCACTCAATATGAAATGGTCACGGTTTTCATGGTTTGTGCAACCCTATTGGTCTCGACGACCTCTTGGTTGATAGGAGTGCTAACCTTGCGTAGGGCTTGGAGAATATTTGGCGCTATTGACTTGGTATTAGCACTCGCAATGGGCGGAAAACTTGCACTAGGAGGCGCCGGATTACCACTAGTTCTCATCATGTTGATTGCAACTGCAATCCTACTTGGGTTGGTAACATGGCTCGGTCAAACCCATGAACAAAAAATTGCGATAACTTAAGTCAAAACGATTCTCAATAATTCGATTATTGCTTGAGCGGCTTGCTTTGGTTTTTCACCATCGATGCCGGGGGCGATTCTTAAACTTACATTTGTTTTTGCTTGAGTTCCAGAATTTCTAATTCCAATCGAAATTCCATCCTTTTCTAACATCATCAAATTGGGCTCACCCTCGAGCCCATGACAGTCGATATCTCCTAAGATATCTGCAGCGATTTTTTCAACCGTTACAGCCAAATCATTACTTCCTGTCCACAAGGATCTATCGGCGTCTTTAATCGAAACTCGATGCTTAAATCCTCGAATAAATTCTTCAGAACTTTGTTCGCCACCAATCGCACATAGAACAGCAAATAGGCTTGCAGCACCATCTCCTACCAGTGCTCTTCCACCATGAGGGTGGGGTGTAGACATCACTAAATGTCCAGAATCTTCAACTCCAAGAACAGAGCACTCTCGTGACCGTAAATCGCAGGATAACCAACGATCGCCAACCGCGGTTTGCGATGATGAAACATCGGCTTCCAAACGATCTAGAGAAGTCGATAAGGCCAGATCCGATTCGATACTTGCAGCCAGATGCCAACGGCCACGACCAGCTCTCAAAATGTGGTCAGCCATACTATCGCCATCCATCACCTTACAACCATTTTCGACCGAGACCAAAAATAAACAGCGGTCGCCATCTCCATCGAGTGCTGCTCCAATTATTTTTCCAGGTTCAGTCTTTTGAACCGAGCGGACCAAAAGATGGTCTGAACGGGCGGCTTCGAGCCAAGTCCATGAGTCGGTTGGAGATAATTCTCCAGCACCGCAGCCATCGTTTAATGCTGGAGCATCGTGGCTTAATTCAGAAGTTTTCACCCCATTATGAGATAATAACTGAGCTAACCAGTGCGAACCCGCACCCTTGGAACAATCGAGTAAAAATTCGCCTTCGGGCGGTCCAAACATTCCGGTAAATTCAGCCAAACGAATCACCAATAATTCTTGATGGGCAAAATCGGCATTAAAAATATTATCCGGTTTGGCCAAAAATTCGAGGTCGTTCAAATCGACCTCGCGCTCTTCTGCTGCTAATTGGTATACCAATTCAGATAGGTCCATTTCCATTTGGGGAGTCGTTTTGAATCCAGCAGAATCAAAAATTTTAATCCCGGAATCTATAACCGGATTATGGCTTGCGGTGATCATACAACCAAATTTCGATTTGGTTTCTAACAAGGCGTTATGTAACCCCGGGGTCGCACAAATCCCCCCCTGAATTACCTGACATCCGCCAAGATGCAATCCTTGGGTTAATCCAGAAACCAAATCAGGGTTTGCCGGCCGATTATCCCAACCAATAATCACACTATCTCCAGGAGTAGTATGGCGGGACAAAGCTTCACCAACCAAGCGCAGTAAGGTCTTTGTGACCTTTCTATCCTCCAAGATTGCATTGATCGCACCTTTGTCATCAAGGTCATCTAAAAGGACTTCACCTCGAATTCCATCGGTTCCAAAAAGCAATGAAATCACCTGATTTTTGAATCTGCTGGATGGATTCCGGTCACGGTTGAATTGGGCATTACCATGGTGTTTGGTCCTAATACGACCCCGGGGTTACAAACTGCATTACAACCCAATTGGCAATTTTCACCAAGGATTGC
>PSPR01000021.1:75834-76435 GCA_004195515.1 Methanobacteriota archaeon
TTTGAAAGTTTGACCCCCGCGCCAAGATTGACATTTGGACCGAGGATGGAATCGCCGACATAATTGAAATGTGGCGCTTTTGCTCCCGGCAAGAGCACGCTATGCTTGGTTTCGCTGCAGTGGCCGACCATTGCGCCATCACAGATCCATGAAAATTCACGAATATATGCTCCATGGCGCAAGGTTGCATTGCAACCGATATAACTCGGTCCAATGATGTGAACGCCCGGTTCAATTATTGCACTCGAATCGATAAATACCGGACCTTTTGATTGGTCGACACTTACTCCATCGCGGGTTTGTGAACCAACTCTTTCCAGCAGAGAATTTACTTGGTTCTTCAAAGTCGGCAAGACCGTCCAAACCGCGCCTTCTGGGAATTCAGGAATTTCTCCTGAACCCAGATTTCCCCAAAGATCCGAAGCATTAGGTAGGCTCATCAAACGATGGGGGGGCGTCAATCGTATTGACTTTTTAGGCCGCGTTGTAAATCCGCTTACCGGTTGAGCTGTCGAGTTGGTAATCAACATCACTTTTCAGATAGCGCGGTATGAAAAACCCGACCTTACGAGTTGTAAGTCCGTGATTTCTCATTCTTTTT
>PSPR01000022.1 GCA_004195515.1 Methanobacteriota archaeon
CGATAATGACCTCGATCTACACGGAAAAGGAGCCCAAAGGAGATTACTTTGGCAACTCACATCTAGATTCGCTGTCGAGAGGGATTTAACCATCGAAGACGGCAGGATATGTTGGGATGCGACCGTTCCGATACCGAGTGAGGAACACAAGGTTAGACGCTGGCCTCCTATCACGATGCACGACCCAGAAACCCTTGCATTAATCGATGGATTTGACCTTCCGCCCTGGCCTGAAAATCTGGTGATGTAAAAATGGACTTCAAACAGATTCCATCATTTGTCAAAATTGAGCACACATTGTTTAGTCTCCCCTTTGTATTCATTGGCGCATTGATGGCAGGCGACCCAACATTGAGCCAATTGGGTTGGATTTTAATCGCGGCGATCGGAGCCCGAGGCCTAGCGATGGGCCTCAATCGAATTATCGACCGAAATATCGATGCTGCGAACCCTCGGACCGCTGGTAGGCATCTCGCATCTGGTTCGATGTCCTTGCAAACAGCATGGGTCCTCTGTGGGGTTTTTTTGGTAATGTTAACCGGTTCGGCTTGGATGTTGAATCAACTCGCATTACAATTATCGTGGATTCCAGTCTTGGCATTTGTCATCTATCCTTACCTGAAGAGATTTACATGGCTTTGCCACTGGTGGTTAGGCATTTGCCTTGGCTTAGCACCAGCGGGCGCATGGGTTGCAATAACTGGAGAAATATCTTCGATGAGCTGGTACCCGGAATTATTGATGTTGAGCCTGGGTGTAATGATTTGGATCGCTTCCTTCGACCTTGGTTACGCGCAAATGGATATCGAGAGTGACAGGAACAATAAAATTCATTCATTCCCTACTTTGTTTTCTTTGAAAACAACTAATATTGTCATCATTATTTCAACGATTTGTTGGACTGTTTTATTTTTCGATTTAACACCTTTAATCTTGATTCCGTCACTCATATGTATGGGTATTATCAATACTAACGATTTTCAAAAATGGTGGTTCAGAGTACACGTTTCGACCGGATGGATCATTTTGTTTGGAATGCAACTTTCATGAACCTTCAACCATGGCACCCTGCCATGAACCCACTTGTGAAGAGCCTACTCGAGTTTAACCAAGCTTTTGAAATTCCAAAATTAGACCAGCCAGGCTTAGGTCCAGATGAATTGATCGAATTGCGGATAAAATTGCTGACCGAAGAGGTTCAAGAATACGCAGAAGCGGCCCGCGCAGGCGATATGGTCGAGATTCTCGATGCGCTTGCAGACATTGGCTACATCCTCGCAGGGACCATTTTGAACCACGGAATGCAGAATGTTTACGATGATGCTTTTAACGAGGTACACCGTTCCAATATGGCCAAATTAGTAGATGGGAAAGTCCTGCGTAGAGAAGATGGAAAAGTGCTCAAACCCGAAGGTTGGCTACCTCCACAATTAGCCCAATTCCTCCAATGAATTGATTGGGGACTTTCACCCCTCCCACTCCATGCGCACCGCATTGGTTACCGGAGGAGGCCGAGGAATCGGCGCTGCTGTTTCCAAGAAATTGGCTCATGAGGGTTATCGGGTTATCGCAACCTATTGTAATTCGAGTAAGCCGGCCGAGATGGTAATCGACAAAATTCGTGATTCGGGTGGCGATGGCGTCGCGGTATTTTGCGATGTGACCGACCAAAGACAAATCGCGTTGCTAGCAACCCACCCTTGGATTTGTGGAGGCGTCGATGTATTGGTGCTAAACCATGGCCGTTATGATCGGGTTCAAGCCGATGAATTGGATTTAACCCAATTGCGACGAACGATGTCAACAAATTTTGAAGGTGCATTTTTGGTTTGGAAATCGATTGAACCGCATCTATCACCCGACGCTAGGATTTGTGTGATCGGCAGTCAACTTGGAACTCGTGGCTCAGCTCACGGAGCCGATTATTCAGCTTCAAAAGCGGCGTTGGCAACCTGGGCCCGTTCACTAGCCCAATCGGTTGGCCCCAAAGGGCAGAGAGTGAACGTCGTTGCACCTGGCTTCGTCGATACCGATATTTTAGGCGGCGATAGCACCGAGAAAAGAGCGTCTAGAGAACAAGAGGTTCCACTCAAAAGGATTGGCAGCCCTGAAGATATTGCTTCTACTGTTTCCTTCTTGGTCAGCGCTGAATCCGCATATATTACCGGTGCGGTTATCCATGTGAATGGTGGATTGTACTTACCTTGAGTTGATTGAATTGAGTGACCCTTTCGACATCTCAAGAGCACTCGAGGGTGCGAGTAAAGAGAGGCTGTCGCCAGAAGTTTCAAAATTTGAAATTCATTCCGAATTCAGCCCTGCTGGGGACCAAGAATATGCAATTGGAGAATTGGTTTCTCAATTGGAAAATTTGCAGGAGAGATGTGTGCTTTTAGGAGTGACTGGTTCGGGAAAAACATTTGCGATGGCTCATATTATCGAGAGATTGAATATACCGACATTAATTATCAGCCACAACAAAACATTGGCCCGGCAATTACATCAGGAAATGGCCGGATTATTCCCCAATAATGGAGTCGAATATTTCGTTTCCCACTATGATTATTACCAGCCTGAAGCATATATGCCAAAACGAGATTTGTATATCGACAAAGAGTTGTCAATCAATGAAAAAATCGAGCAGGAACGATTTGCAACAGTAGCGAGTTTGGTTAGCCGGCCGGATTGTATTATCGTTTCCTCAGTATCTTGTATTTACGGTTTGAACGCACCAGAGACCTTCCTCAAACATCATTGTAGAACTTTTGTCGGCCAAACTATCGAGCCAATGGATTTGGTTCGAGAATTGATTGCATTACAATATCGGAGAACAAATAGCGCCCTAGAGAGGGGAGATGTACGACTAAGAGGTGAGAACCTCGACGTTTGGATGCCGAGCCGAGATGATCCGATGAGGATTAGATTCGGATTTGAGGGCGTTGAACATATCCAAATCTGCGACCCGGTGACTTGGGAGGTTCACGAAGAACTCGAAGAGGCATGGATTCACCCGAAGGCATTTTTTATGACATCTCCTGAACGATTTGAAGAAGCCTTGGAAGCAGGTTGCAACTCTAAAAAGTGAAAATAAAGAGATCGAAGCTCATCGATTGGAACAAAGAACCCGTTATGACATGGAAATGTTAAACGAGATTGGCTATTGTACATCGGTTGAAAATTACTCGATGCATTTCGATGGCCGCACCACCGGGGAGCGCCCACACTGTTTGCTGGATTTCTTCGCAGCATCAGCCAAACAATTCCATGGCGACCCTACCAAATATCTGGTGATTATGGATGAATCCCATGTAACGCTCCCGCAAGTGGGCGGCATGTACGCCGGGGATAGAAGCAGGAAACTCAACTTGATCGAACACGGCTTCCGATTGCCATCGGCTGCCGATAATAGGCCATTGAAAATTAGAGAATTTCAATCCTTAATCCCTCAAATGGTCTATGTTAGCGCAACCCCGGGTGAAAGAGAATTATTGCATCTTTGTGAACTGACAAACCAGCGCGGTGGCGGTGGAGTAGAAGAGCCGGTATTGGCCAAAAAGCACGCTGAAGCCGAGAGCATGTACGATATGTTGCAGATGATAGACGGTATTCCAAGGATGGAAATTAGGCCGACAGGTTTGCTCGACCCAATGATAGAGGTAAGAGGGACCGAGGGGCAAATCGCAGATTTATTGTCCGAGATAAATATCAGAATCAAAAAGGGCGAGCGAACATTGGTAACCGTTTTGACGATCAAATTCGCCGAGGAGGTTGCGGCATACCTCAACAAGATGGGAACAAAGGCCCACCATTTACATTCTGAAATCGACACAATCGAGAGAACCGAAATTATCAACGCCCTAAGAATTGGCCACATCGATGTAATTGTTGGCATCAATCTTCTGCGAGAAGGATTGGATATTCCAGAGGTTAGCCTGGTAAGGCTTTTTGAGGAATGAGCGCAGTTTGCTTCAAACGATTGGAAGGGCATCTCGGAACCAAAATGGAACCGTCATTCTCTATGCCGATAATATGAGCCCGCCAATGGCTTCTTCGATCCGTCAAACCCTTGAACGCCGAACCCGTCAAGATGAATATAACTCAAAACATGGAATCACTCCGAAAACCATCGTAAAAGCATTGCCGAAGATGGAAGAATTCAATTCTCAACAGAAAGAAATTAAGGCTAAAGTCAAAAATGAAACTCCAATTGAAGAAATAGAATTATCAATTGAACAATTAAAAGAAATGATGCAGCAATCTGCCTTGGAATTGGATTTCGAAAGAGCCGCGTTCCTTCGCGATCTAATCACTAGGAGAGAAGCGGATTACTGAGGTCTTCGCTGACCACTAGCCAATTTTCAATCGCTTCAGCATAAATGGTCGAAAAAGTCCAACCCTTCCCTTCCATAGTCGCACCTAATGAAGCTTCGAATTCGACCTTTGTCCCCATAGGGGACACTAATCGTCTCATTCATATGAGTGATTCACCCGCCTTACACCATGGCAATCGACCCTGAGTCCTTCGACAAGCCGGTGGTCGACTATGATTTCCAATCCATAGGCACCCCTCGTAGCCTTATTGACCAAATGGCGGGCGCCGGTGGATTCACCGCAACAAAACTCGCATACGCTAGAGATATTCTGCGCGATATGAAGGCTGAAATTGACGCGGTTGATGCCAACCCCGCCAAGGTTGCGAATTGGCTTTCTTTCCCAGCCTGCCTTTGTGCGACCGGGACAAGAGGATTCTTTGTCGATGCCATCAAGAACAAGATGTTCAATGTGGTTTCAACCACTTGCGGTATGCTCGACCACGATATCGCTAGAGCTTACAAACACTATTACCACGGTTCATTCGAATTGGACGATGTCGAATTAGCCGAATACCAATTGATGCGTTTAGGCAATGTCATCGTCCCGAATTCATCCTATGGAGAAATCATCGAAAAAATGGTAATGCCAGTCCTCGAAGACATTCGTAACGACCGATTGAAAGAGACCGGTAAAACCGGCGCAGATGCTTGGCTTGGCTTTGGGTCGGTCCACTTGGTTTGGGAACTAGGAAAGCGCATAGGCACCCCGGACAGCCTGATTTATTGGGCTTACAAAAACCAAATCCCGATTTGTATTCCTGGAATTACCGATGGTAGCATCGGAGCGCAATTATTCATGTTTAGACAAAAATACCGCGACTTCCACATCGACACCCTCGCCGACGAACAAGTGCTGAGTGATCTGACCTGGGACGTCGAGAAATCGAACGCCCTCATGATCGGCGGCGGAATTTCCAAACACCACGTTATCTGGTGGAACCAATATCGTGGCGGATTGGATTCGGCGGTTTACATCACCACTGCACCAGAGCACGACGGAAGCTTGTCGGGAGCCCGATTGAGAGAAGCGATCTCTTGGGGTAAAATGAGGCCTGAAGCCCCCAATGTTTGCGTTGAAGGCGATGCATCCGTTCTCTTACCACTACTCGGCAGTGACCTGTTTAATGAGTGATTTTTATGAAAGCAATCTTCCTTTGCCTAATCATGGTCTTATCTAGCCTTGTCGGTTGTTTTGGCAACGAAGAATTACCCGAAGAAGAAATTGAATCGGAATATTGGAATTTCGAGATCGGTGAGCGCACTTGGTACCACTTTGCCAATGCAACCGCGGTTGAGGATGTGGATGATTTTGAATATGGAGGACGCAATATTCCTTTTGAGGCTGAAGCTACCTATTACGGCATTGGGATGACCACATTTGAGCCAACTATGGGTATTACTCAAACCGACACCTTGGTCATGGCATCATATGGCAATGGACCTGCTGGTTCGACCGCTATCGTATCTTGTGGCTTGATCGGAATGACCGACCTGACCTATACTTGTGAGAATATATATGATCCAATTGCACCGGTACCAAATTCAAACGATCCTTATGTTTATGTCGATCCTTGGACCGGACGAATAATGAAATTCGACATGCATGCATTATTGGGAATGACAGTTGAGTGGTCCGATAACGATGGCGGAAGTTGGATTGGCCCTACCGTAGCTACCGCGGTTTATTCGGTCCAAGACCACCAAACGATCGCTAGTTCAAAACGCCCAGCTATCGCTCATCCAACCACTTGGATGTACTGTATAAACGGCAATGCGCCTCACCCACTATGCGCAGCATCTGAAGATGGTGGTTCAACATGGGGTCCTGAGACCTCTGGAGCACCCGTCGATTGCCAGTCAGGCGGTTTGACCGCCCACCTGGTCGGAAGCATCGATGGTAATTTCTACCGTGGAAACATCGGTTGTGATGGCTCTGGTTATTCGGTTTACAGAACCACCAATGCCGGAATTACTTGGACCGAGCATAAATTGCCAACCCAAACCAGCGGCACTGCAAGTACTTGGAATGCTGAAGAGGCTCAAGTCGAAGTCGATAGTGAAGGCAATGTCCATGCGCTGTGGATGGGCTCTGACAATATGCCATATTGGGCATATACGACCGACCAAGGCAACACTTGGTCGAATGCAGTGATGATCGCTCCGCCGATCGGCTTGGAAGGAACTGGGTTCCCAGTAGTTGTAGCCGGCGATGCGGGCACGGTCGCTTTCGGCTACGTAGGTGATTCTGGCGATGATAATTGGAATGGTTATCTCACCTATGCAACCGATGCATTCAATGAGACACCATTATTGACAACAGTCCAAATCAATGGCTTGGAAGACCCATTGGATCTGACCGTAGATTGTGGCTATAACCGCTGTGGCGGTTGGGGCGACTTCCTCGACATCAGAGTCGATGCTTATGGCAGGGTGTGGTGGGCACTATCCCACAATATCGCTGACCAAGGCATCTTTGCTACCATCAATGTAGGTCCAAGCCTGCGCAACGAAACCATCGAGATGATGCCGGCAATGGTCGCTGGTGGCCAGCAAACTCTTTGATCACTCATCGTCGAAAACTTCGACCTCAGCCCAACGCTTTACGAAGTCTGTCATCTTTGATTTGAAACGAGTGGCCCGAACGATGTGATTATCGATCCAGTGATAATTGCCACCACGTGGTTTGCCAAAGAGGCAAGAATGCCATTTGAAACCATTATCGGCTAACCACTTTTCAGTAACCTTTCGGTGTTCTTCAATCCGTGCGGTAAAGAAGCAAATTTGGTGACCTTGATCGTACCATTTGTTGATAATATCAGCCACACCATCGAATACTTCGGCTGTAGCCATGCGCTCAGGCTCTTCATTGGGAATATCCTCACAAATTGTACCATCTATATCGATTAAGTAATTCTTTGCCCCACCTGGAAGTCCTGGGCTAATCAACAATCCACGCTCATCTGTGAGCTCAACAAGATCTGTCATCAAGCGGGTGGCCGTACACCCACCTAGATGAACGCTACTATGGTTGAGTCAAGCCGGCGATTAGATTCATCAGACCGGTTCGAAACGGAATCAAAGGGCGCCAACCATCGCCATTTAGAGTTAATAGAAGATTATGTAATGGTTCAAGGTCAGGCCTTTTACCTGTTAGGTCGTCAATCGGCTTTGCATTCATTCCAGAGAGTGAATGATTGAAGAGGGTTTCTTTTGTGAATCGACCGCTTTGGCCTTGAGCTGTACGCCGCAATAACAAATCAAATTCAACATATGAATCTTCAGGTAGCCATTCTCTGCGGCCACACATCTGTACGCTGTCGATTTTTTTTCCAACTTTCAAAATATGGGCGATCGCCTCTGCAGCATCTAGTACACATAACCAATATCTTGGTTTGGATTCTACTTTCTCACCTTTGAGCCAGGATTGAATTTCGGGGACAAGCCACCTATCGGCTCGAGAGGGCAATAGATCATGAATGATTAAATCAACACCGACCACGATATCGGCACGGCTACCATCAAATGAAATCGAAAACCCCTCACCCGATTTAGAGAGTGTTGCTGGTGAGAATTTTAACAATGTCGAATTCCTTTCGATGTGAGAATCTTCTGATGCGACCACATCGATATCCCAAGAGAGCAATCGATCTACTACAGCCTCCGAAAGAGAACAGGTTGCCCCTTTGACCACAATCGCCATCAAACAATGCCAATCGTTCTCCTTTGAATAGGTTATTCAATAACAAATTTTCCAATTGAATTTTTAAATTTTCAATTGGTTTCAACAGAGAATATTCAATTTTGACATAGGATTATGCGACATCAATTGGAACTACGGTTTCAGCACTCAGCCAAAAATGAAAATAAAACTAATTTCCAATTGGAGGACGCGTTGATTATGCGACAAAAGCAATTGGAAAACACTTCTCCGTCGGAGACAAGTATAATAGGCGTCTCTATAGAGGGTTAATCGGTCAAGACACAATCTGGCCAAGGAGATGGGAAAAATGCCGAATACCGATTACGACATCCAGGAGTTACTCCAAAGGGATGTATACGTGAATGATACAAAGGTGGGAACGATCGTAGGAGAGCGTCACCACCCGAACGAAGCAAGGGTGCGCTCAATGCGGATCATGGTCGAGCCAGTAGTTGCCGACGAATATATGCGGAAACCCGCTGAACTTGCACCACTACACAAAGAACTGATTCATAGCATCAGGCCTGATGGAGCAGTTAAGCTCTCCAAGTCGATGCGAGAATTACAACGCCGCTGGAGAAATACCGTGCGCATTAACGAGAAATTATACGCCCCTGATGAAATGATGGACCGTGCTGTTCTTGACAACCAAGGGATGGAGATTGGAATCATCACCAACCTTGTCAAGATAAAACGCACATACCGAGCGGTAGAGGTCAAAACACGCATCAGAATTCAATCTCAATACGGCTTGCCTGAGATCATCAATATTCCAATCGCGTCTTTAGCTCGAACAAGGGAGCGCCTCGATGAGGTCGTACTCTCGAGAACCCTATTGAAAATGCTGCAATTACCATCGTACTTGCAAGCAAATGAAGTGGATTTAGAAGACCAGTAAACCCTACCGTCGGATTTATGACGGGAAGGCCACACGGCCGAATTACCCAGTTGCGCGGGTAGCTTAGTCGGCTGGAGCACCCGGCTGATAACCGGGAGGTCGCAGGTTCGAGTCCTGCCTCGCGCACTAGTGCCCTACCAATCGATAGGGATTCATCTCTAATTATTAGCGAACACAAGACTCATGTATCGACCACATCGGCACCTTGGACATGGTCGTTGTATCGGGGTCCAACTCGGGCGCGCTCGCCCAAGACCTCGCCGAGGAATTAGGTTGGGATCACCACTCCTTAGAAGCCCGCCGTTTCCCCGACTCCGAAGGCTATATTCGAATCCCAGAATCGGCGATTGAAGCGGTTCGAAGCGAACCTGTCGTCCTTGTCTCCAACACCTTCCCCGATTCTGGAATCGTCGAAACCCTATTGTTGCTCGAAGCACTGAGAGATGTCCGAGCTGGAAATTTGGAAAACCTCAAAGGTATCGGCCCTCAACAAATGGACCCGGTTGGACCTGGAGTCTTCGTTGCAATTCCATACTTTGGATATTCTCGCCAGGATAAAAGATTCCGACCTGGTGAAGCGATTTCAGCCAAGTCGATAGGTAGATTGCTCTCTGCCCATTGTGATGGAATAATCGTATTCGACCTCCACGCCCCGGTTGCTTTGGAAGATATGCCGGTTCCTGTCGCCTTTACCTCGGCAATGCCAGAAATTGCCACTCATCTCCAAAATACCGTCCATCCGGATTTCATCCTCTCCCCCGACAAAGGTGCTATCGAGAGAGCGAGTGCGGTCGCTCAAGCTATCGGTTTGCCGTTTTCTTATCTTGAAAAGACCCGTATCGATGCCCATACCATCATTCACAAAGCGAAGGACTTGGATGTCGATGGCAAGATCGTCGCTATCGTCGACGATATGATCGCTACCGGTGGCACTATTTGTAAAGCGGCAGATGCGCTTAGATTACAAGGAGCGGTCGAAGTTCATGCTTGCTGCACCCACGGTTTGTTTACCGGTGGAGCCATCAAGAGATTGATGAATCATGTTAATGGAGTTCATGCGACTTCGTCTCTGGCGAACTCCCGCGCCGTCATCAGTGGCGGTCCTGCTTTGGCTCGTGGAGTCAAAGAATTGCTCGCAGGCCTTTGATTAGGCCAACCACGGCCCTATCCGTGGGGTTTATACTCGCGAGGTCGTGCGGAGCCTTGCTTCACATAAGCATGAGAGTGATTCAATGAGTGCACACGTGTCATACGAAACCCCAAACGACCTCGCAGAAAAAATCTACGAACTAGTTCAAGCTAATAACAACGGACGAATGAAAAAAGGCAGCAATGAAGTGACCAAAGCTGCAGAACGCGGTTCTGCAAAGTTCATCATTATGGCTGAGGATGTTAACCCACCAGAACTTCTGGCTCACATCCCGCTAATCTGCAAAGAAAAGGGAATCCCATTCGGATACGTCCCTTCCCAAGAATTCCTAGGTAAGGAAGCTGGCATGCCCGCTGGCGTCCGCACCGCTTCCCTCGCACTACTCGAGGTCTCCAAAGGAGCCCAAGAGAAGTTCAACGAAATCGTCGAATTGATCAAAGGACTAAACAACTGAGATCATTTTTGAAAGATACCATTTAGGAGGAATCAGAAATGAGCGAAGAATTAGGAGGATGGCCAGCAGAGGTCGTCGAGATAGTCGGCCGAACCGGGATGACCGGAGAGGCTACTCAAGTCAAGGTCCGTGTTAACGAGGCGCCAAACCCTCGTGACGTCGGACGAATTATCACACGCAATGTCCTCGGCCCAGTTCGGGTTGGAGACATCTTGATGCTACGCGACACTGGTCGAGAAGCACGAAAACTAAACTATAGGTGATCAAAATGCCAGAACAAAGAATCTGCACCTTCTCCGGCGAGGTTATCGAGCCAGGGACAGGATTGATGTTTATCCGCCGTGATGGAACTGTACAATGGTTCGCTAATTCCAAAGCCCGCAAGAATGCGGTCAAACTCAAGCGTAATGCACGCAGAGTCAAGTGGACCCGTCACTTCGTCAAGGGTGGCGTCTGAAACTACCAGTTTCAATCGCTGCGCTTACATAGGAAGGGCCGGTCGGCCAATTCGGTGGAATTGTCATGGAGACAACATACGTAATGGTAAAGCCTGATGGTGTACAACGTGGATTGGTCGGAGAGATCATTCAAAGATTTGAAAGAAAAGGACTTCAGTTGGTCGGCCTAAAGCAAGTTGTGCCTTCTGAAGAGATCGCAAAAACCCACTATGCGGTTCACTCCGAGAGACCATTTTTCCCAGGATTGATCAAGTTCGTGACCAGCGGGCCTGTGGTCTGCATGGCTTGGACCGGACGAGATGCAATCTCGGTCGCTCGTAATCTCATTGGACCAACCAACGGTCGAGAAGCAGCACCTGGTACCATCCGTGGCGATTTCGGCATGGATATCGGCTACAATATGATTCATGGATCAGATGCTCCAGAAGCTGCTGAATTCGAACTTGGACTTTGGTTCCCAGAAGGACTTAACGAGTGGGTGCAAGACTCTCAATCTTGGGTCTATGAATGATTTTGCACATCAATTGCAAAATTAAAAAATCCAATTGGAGGTTTCAATAATGACCGAAGGCGAAGAACCATCGGAAGTAGTATCTGAAGCAGAGATTGAAAGAGGTTGGCAACGCCAACCAATCGTTGCAGTTTTAGGCCATGTAGATCATGGAAAAACCAGCGTATTAGATCATTTTAGATCGCTTGGAGTCGAAAGACAAGCAAGCGTAATGAATCGAGAAGCCGGTGGCATTACCCAACACATCGGTGCAACAGAAGTTCCTGCAAAGGTTCTCAACGATACCTGTGCGGAGATGACCGGTGGAACCGATTTCAAAAGCCCTGGGCTCCTCTTTATCGATACCCCGGGTCACCAATCATTCACAAGTTTGCGCAGCCGAGGCGGCGCATTAGCAGATATCGCAATCCTGGTGGTCGACATCATGGAGGGTTTACAGCCCCAGACGATAGAAAGTTTGAGAATTCTTCGAGATAAGAAAACCCCCTTCGTAATCGCCGGTAATAAAATCGACAGAATAATGGGTTGGCGGACAGTTAAAGGACGGTCTTTCATCGAATCTTGGTCGATACAACGGCAGGATGTTCAACAATTATTCGAAGAACGTTATTGGAAATTGCTCGGGCAATTTTCAGAACATGGCTTCAATATCGAAAGATATGATAAAATTCGAGATTTCAAATCTAACCTCGCCATGGTACCTTGCTCGGCAAAGGACGGCGAGGGATTACAAGACCTATTGACGGTGACTGTCGGTCTTGCCGAAAGGTTCCTAGAAGACCGCTTAACCGATACATTAGGGCCTGGAGAAGGGACAGTTCTCGAGATGAAGGATGAACAAGGATTGGGTAAAACAATCGATGTAATCCTAAATCGTGGCAAATTGAATATCGGCGATTCCATCACACTGGTGGGCGCAGATGGCCCATTCGAGACCCATATCAAAGGCATGCGCCGACCCAAAGGCATGGCTGAGATGCGAGATGCAGGCGATAGATGGGAAGTCTGTGATAGCGCAATTGCTGCTTGCGGTTTGAAAATAGTCGCCCCAGGTCTTGAGAAAGTTTTGGTCGGCACGACATTGCGTCAAACTAATTTGGACGAGGAGAAAACTGCTGCGAATATCGAGGGTCGAAAAGAGGCCAACATTTCGGTGGAACTGGCTGAAGAAGGCATCATCATCAAAGCCGATACAATCGGTGGGCTTGAAGCATTGGCATTCGAGTTGAACAAGATGGAGATCCCTATCAGAATGGCTACTATCGGCCCAGTAAATAAGCGAGATATTCTTGGCGCTCAGAGTGCAAAGGACCCGCTGAATCAAATTATTCTAGGTTTTTCTGTCAAAGGAAATACCGAAGTGGCTTCGAGACTTGAAGGTGAAGATGCCGAGATGAAATTCATTTCGAATGAAATCATCTATCGAATTCTTGAAGAATTTGAGCAATGGCGAGACGATACAAAAGCAACCATGGAGGCAGAGGCGAGAGAGAATCTGATCTACCCGGGGCATCTTCGCTATCTCAAAGACCATACCTTCCGTAATAAAGGACCGGCAATCGTCGGGATGAGAGTTCTTGGAGGCAGGGTTCACGTCGGTCAAAGAATCATGAAACTCGACGGAACTCAGGTCGGTAAGATCAGAAGTTTGCGAACTCGCTCATCCGACGAAGTGCGCGAAGGTAAGCAAGGCGACGAGTTGGCTGTAGCGGTGATGGGGCCGACTGTCGGGCGCCATATCGAAGAGGGTGACGAATTTTGGGTCGACATCCCTGCGAGCCATGCAAAGAGGCTACGTCGGCTTGATTTAACAGATACCGAACGTGACATTCTAGAGGAAATTACCCACCTCCATCGTAAAACCGATCACTTTTGGGGACGATGAATACTTGACTTCTTGTGTCAATACCTTCAAGTATTGTAGTGCGGGGTTCGTACACTATACCCAAGGGGACCACTATGATGAATGCGGGAATGCAGGCTGGAGGAGACCACCGAACAAAGGACCTGATCGCTACGGTCAGCGCCATTGCAAATTCTCTGATGAATGAGGCCGCAAAGGTCATTATCGGTAAAAATGAAAACCTTCGAAGGGTTATGGTTGGAGTTTTGTCCAACGGAAACATGCTGTTAGAGGATTACCCCGGATTGGGAAAAACGATGCTTGCAAATACTTTTGCTCGTGCACTTGGATGTAAATTCAAGCGTGTTCAATTTACCCCGGATTTGCTTCCTTCCGATATAATGGGGACCTATATGTATGACCAAAAAACCGGAGAATTCAAACTTCGAGCAGGTCCTCTATTCGCAAATATCTTACTGGCTGACGAAATTAACCGTGCGCCACCAAAAACTCAAGCTGCTTTGCTTGAAGCAATGGAAGAAAAGCAGGTTACTATCGAAGGTATTACCCACAAATTGCCGGCTCCTTTCGTAGTATTGGCAACTCAAAACCCAATCGAGCAAGAGGGTGTATATCCACTGCCTGAAGCACAGATGGACCGATTCTTGATGAAGATGAGCATGGGATACCCAGACCGTGCTGAAGAAAAAGCAATTCTTGCCCGAAGAAAACTTCGTGGGAAAGACGGACACGATGTTGAGCAAATCACTTCGCCAAAGAAGGTTGTCGCAATGCAAAAAGCACTCGAGACCGTTCACGTCGACCCTGCAATCCTCTCTTACATCGTCGAAATCGTTCAAAGAACCCGCGAGGACCACCGTGTCGTCAACGGCGCTTCACCGCGTGCGAGCCAATCCTTGTTCAAGAGCGGTCGAGCTGCTGCTGCTATCGATGGCCGTGACTATGTGATCCCTGATGATATCAAAGGCATTGGCTTACAGATTATCTCTCACAGAATAAATATGAAGCCTGAGGCTAAAATCCGTGGAATTACCGGAATGCACATCGTGCGCAAGATCCTTTCCGAGGTTCCAGTTCCAGTCATCCAACAGGGATGATTACATTGCAATTAATGCCACTCTTTACAGAGGGGCGCTGGTCTCGACCTAATCTGTATAAGCCGGAGGTATCAAGATGAACCCCTACAAAATGGTCGTTGCAGTCGCAAACCAGAAAGGTGGTTGCGCTAAAACCACGACTGCGGTAAACCTTGCTTCGGCTTTAGCCAAAGGCAATAAAAAATTTAAAATTCCACCTTCAAAGGTCTTACTGATCGACCTTGACCCCCAAGGGAACTGTGCAACATCTTTTGGAGTGGAGAAAAAAAGGATCAAAAAAACCGCATACGACTTACTGGTAAACGATGGCGGGGAAGACCTTCCCCTGATGGAGGAGTATCTGATCTCGCCTGAGGATCTTACCGCATCAATGCAGAAAGCCTGGTCGAAAAGAATGGACTCCGATCGAGTACCTAAAGATTTGAGCGCAGATAATCTATGGCTTCTCCCCAGCGACATCCATCTCTCGGGCGCTGAAATCGAATTATCACATCGAATCGGCAGAGAAACAAGACTTCGAGAGGCCCTTGAGCCTATAATCGATAATTTCGACCACATCATTATCGATACGCCGCCTTCGCTTGGATTATTATCGATCAATGCACTTTGTGCGGCCAATTGGGTTCTAATCCCGGTTCAGGCCGAATATTATGCGCTTGAGGGCTTCAGTATGCTTATGAATAGTGTAAAAATGATTCAAAAAAGAATCAACCGTAATCTCAAGATCTTTGGCGTTGCGCTGACGATGGTTGACCAGAGATCAAAACTATCGATGCACGTTTGTGATGAAGTGATGTCAAAAATTCCGAGTAAGGTATTCAAAACCCCTATTCGAAGGCTTGCTAAGGTTGCTGAAGCAGCGTGGACCGGTGCACCAACAGTCATTCTAAACCGCCCTTCCAATAATGGCGCTGGTGCTGGAAGTAGAGAATATTGGTCCTTGACCAGAGAATATCACCTTCGAGTTTTGGAAATGAGAAGAGAATTCGGCGTCAATGAACACCCTCGTTTATTGCTTGAGAGACAAGGTCGAGCATGAAAATCTACTAGTCAAATGATAATTTATTTGACTTAATTGGCCATGGGATTCAAGTAGTCTATAGACACGAAGCGATTTCATGACAGGAGAAGGCATGACCTCTATCAGTGTCAGCTATGAGATTCGACGACAGTTAAACACCTTGAGAACCATGGATGGTTATCGAAGTGTTAACCTCCTTTTGGCTGATTTGCTCAGAGATTACAAGATGGCTAAAATGAATGAAGAATTAGGGGACTTACGTGCTCAAATGAAAGAGATCGCTGATGTTAGTGCTGATCATTTGGTCGAAAGATTGAATCTTGCACCATTCAAGGTTTGAGGTGAATTCGATGGACTGGAGACCGAATGGATATAAAATTTCCACACAAGGATTGGTAAAAGCAATTTTTGATAACAATAGTGACGAAGCGAAGGTTTTGCTCAAAGCGGTTGCAGGTGAAATCGAATTATTTGCCGACTCAAAGAGTTGGAATGCGATTTTATGGCTGATAATGAATACTCTCAAGGTTGAAGGAAAGCCAGTATATTCTGGACAAAAACTTGGAGCACTCAAAACCTGCTTACCAATTGTTTGGCGTTAAATCTCACTTGTTGAGTTTAGCCAAATATTCTTCTCCGTACCATTGCCATTGGTCCATTGTCCAACCAGCAGGCAAACCGTCGGCTGGAACCGGAGGGCCTTGAGGTGCTTGTTCAGTTATAGGCTCAGGAGAAGGTTCACTAACCGGCATTCCTGCTAATTCCTCCAAGGATTTTTCTTCGGTTAATACATCGGAATTTACCGCCGCTATCTCATCGGATTTCAAATCGAAATCATCGAATTCATCATCACCATCGAGCTGTTCCTCTTCTTGAACGCTCAAATCCATAGGTTCTACCTCATCTTCCCACAATTTATCGCTATCTACTCCGCCCATGGATTGTGATTTACCACCGAGTGCTTCTTTTTCGGCGCTAATCGTATCCGGTGAGAATCCGCCGAACTCCTTGACGATTTTGGATTTCTTCCTACTTCGACCCATCGCTCCAACCATTAATACCAAGACCAGAATTATGCCGAAACCAGCTCCCAAATAAGGGGCGATTTCAGATGCAGTACTGACATAAGCATCGGTGGCACTTGGACTATCTCCCACTTCTAATGATCTCTGCCAAGCAGAATAGCCAAGGACTGGCTTTTCTTCATTTTCTCTGAGAGTCACATAGATTTGATAATCCTCGTCTCGATAAGCACGACAAGATTCAGATACATCTGTGAAATTAAGTAAACAGTGCCCTTCATGGGTTTGAATCAAAATATTGGTATCGTCATAATCGAGGGAATAACCCACTTCGTCCCCATCTTCATCCCGATATTCATTTGGATTATCGGGCATATCATCAGCCAAATCATAGAATCCATCACCATCGCGGTCCTCGCAACCATATTTGTTATGGACGCTATATACCAAGGTGAACTCGCCATCTTCCGAAACGGTTGGTAACCAAGCTTTGGTGGATGTTCCTGGTTGGGTTGGGCAACTATCTGGTTGATTCCCTGTCAGGTTGTCACCATAGCCGTCTCCATCTAGGTCAGACCATTGAGAGATGTCATTGATCATCGTATCTGCTCCCTCAGTGCCCGACCAATTGTCGGTAGGGTCTGAATATCCATCGCGATCTGAATCCGGGCAACCCAAACGGTCCAGTGTCGAAAACCCATTTGTATCTGGACAAGCATCGCCATTAAATCCATCAAAATTATCACCATAACCATCGAAATCTCGATCGGCCCATTGGCTTGAATCCTCTGGGTATCTGTCCCCTTGCTCTCCATTCATTTCATCGCCATAACCATCGCCATCGCTATCTTGCCATTGGTCGGGATTGAATGGAAATTGATCTGATGAATTGCCATCGATATTATCGCCGTGACCATCGCCATCGGTATCGGCCCATTGTGAGAAATCATCTGGGAAGGCATCCGCTTCGTTTCCATCGGCTTCGTCACCAAAGCCGTCGCCATCGCTATCTTCGGTTTGGGTTGGATCAGCAGGGAATGCATCTTGACTATCGGTTGTACCGTCGCCATCACTATCTAAATCATATAATCTAAACTTGGATGATGTACTAAATGTTGAGACGACAAATAATTCACCATCGGGGCCATAAAATCCATTGATAACCCTTCCTGGGGAAGAGTATGTTTTCAATTCAGTAAATGTTGAGCCATCGATTGTATGCATTTTTCCATTTTGAGTGCCGACCAAGATTTCCCCATTTGCGGCAAAATTTATCGAAAAAATGCTTTCATCGCTAGATATTGTGAGTTCTTCCTTTGAGAAATCATTGCTATCATATCTTAGCAGATGCCCATTTGAACAGCCTACTAACAGATCGCCAGCGGCATCTCTTGCCATGAAGGTAGGGAAGGATGAATAATCTGACAGAGTCCTGACAACCGTGCCATCTTGTGAATGAAACTTGACCAAATTATCCCTTCCAGCGGTGATAATTTGATCTTGAGTCCACAATAACAAGGCAGTCATACCCGTGTTGTGAGATTCGGTTGAAATGCCGGTCCATTCAATATCATCCCATTCTAGAGCCTTTCTCTCCCCGCCGAAATGGCCAAACCAAAGGTTTCCTTGAGTATCCCATAACACAGAATCTACTGCGGTTGTTGTATTGTAAAATTTGGTCACGATTCGTAATTCTGTATTCACGATATAGACACCTTCGGTATGGGCAACTGCAACCAATAATCCTGTTGAATCAGGCGAAGCTGACTTGACTGTGGTGTTTAGTTCGATGCCCCATTGGAAAATTAATTCACCATTTCCCCAAAAATACTCAGACATATTTCCATCTTGATTGACGGTTAATATCGTATTTTCAGAAGAAAAGGAAAAGTGGACCAATCTTCCGTCAACCGTCTCCACAATCCCAACCTCTAAAAGGCTGGATTCGGCACTACCGCTAGGCAAAACTGGCAGTAGTAAAAGTGCGAGAATTAAAGCGACGCCTTTCCTCATATTTACCGCTGAGACCCAAGTGACCTATGAATGGCACGGAGTGTTGTGTTTTTTGAGAATCGTCACTCCTCTTCGGAAGATTCCTTCACGCCGAGGGTCTTGATACTTGTTTTCAAGGGGGTTAGTCGACTTACTGGAGTTAAGGTTGCAACCTTTTGTTCCTCGCCAACCACCACTTCACCAGGCTTGGATCCAGGTGCCGATGATGGTGGTGGGCCACGCCTCTTTGCAGGGGTTAGAACTTTGGTTTCAACCGGGGTAAGACTTGCTGTGCCATCGGATAATTGGCCTCCAACAACCTTCAATGGTTGAATTGGAGTCATCAGCACAGTTTGGTCCAATTCATCATCCATCACTTCATCGAATGCGGATTCCATCAATTCAGCAATATCTTCGACTTCGACTTCGACCACAGCCTCCGGCTCCGGCTCCGGCTCAGAAATGTTTTCTGGTTCTGGGGAAACCCTCTCTTCTACCGTTGGTAGTGGAATTGGCGTCAGTGCTGGTGCGACCGGTTTAACCAATCCCGATTGGGGTAAAGGTTGGCGAATTATTTTCTGTGCGACCGGTTGTGGTAATGCAACCCCTCCTTGAATTGGTTGATTAAGGCCAGAACCTATTGGTGCTTTGATCGGTTTTGGCATCGGCAATGCGCCACTCAAGGATGTTGCAGCGGACTTTGGAGCCCTCATTCCACCGAGTCCAATCGATGGAGTGTGTTGACTTGCAGCCTGAGCTAATGCTCCTCTGATAGGTCGACCTGCCGAGGCACCTAAGGCGTCTGGGCGAGCACCAAGAGAACTTGGGTCCACTCCGATTTGTGGTGCTTGAGCTTGGGTTCCTTGGCCAGATATCGCTTGTAACCAAGTTGATCTCTTATCGACTCTACTATCGGTAGATTGTAGTTGTGTGTACTCTTCTTCTTGCTCACGGAGCCTAGCTTCATCTGCGGTGATATCACCCTGAACCTTTCCTTCAATCGATTCACGCATTTTGGTTTCAGCCATAGACCTGAAGTCATCCATTTGTTGGGTGAGCATCGAGAGACGATCTCTAATTTCAGAGCGCTTAACACCGAGTTGTGCCTCGATTTCCGCTCTGATATTTGCTTCACGTTTTCGAACTTCAATGAGGGCTTTATTGCGCATGATCTCTTCTCGCTTGTCGAGTTGACGTTCGAGTTGAGTTGCGACTTCGTCTTCCTTTCGAGAGCGGAAGTCGGCAAGGCGGTCTTCCATTTCGACCTCTAATTCGAGTACGGTTTCTTCCTTTAACAAGTCGAGATCGGTCTCATGAGTAATACGCTCATTGCGGAGACGGCCATCGATTTCGGACATGATAGCCTTCCTTGCAGCGGATTCTCGCGCACTAAACTCGAGTTCGAGTCGTTCTGACCAATCCTCTTTTTTGGATTCGTATCGATCGCTGAGTTGATCTCGCAATTCAGCTTCTCTCTCATAGCGGAATCTAGCAAGGCGGTTCTGAATTTCTGCTTCACGAGCATTTCGATATGATGCGAAATCTTGATCGGTTCTTGCTTCGAGTTCGGATTCGATTTCCGTCTCGAGTGAACGAGAAATGTCGTCGACTGCTTTGGAAAAGGTCAAATCGTATTTTTCACGAAGCCGGCCTTTTCTATCCGCTAACTTTTCTGAATGTGTGGATTCTAGTTGTTTTTCGATTTCAACTCTCAAAATTTCACGCTTTCGAGCAACTGCTAATTCGACATCCTGGCGCATTCTCTCTTCCAGTTCTTCGGTCTCAGATCGAAGTCGACTCTCCAATTCATCTTGAATCGAAGCTGCAATATCCTCTTCTAAACGAAGGCTTCTACGTTCATATTCAGCCCGCATACTCGCTTCACGTTGTTTGAGGCGTAGTTTGAGTTGTTGTTCTAATCGGGTGCGAATACCTCTGCGAAGTGCTTCTTCTCGTTCAGCTAATTTCTGGGTTTGCCCTTCTTCTAAGCGAGACACTTCTTTTTGTTCCATTTCGGTAAAGCGTTGCTCCATCTCATTTTGAATCGTTGATTCTAAATCTCGGATGCGGCGCTGGAGGGCGTGATTGAATTCCAATTCCATTCGCTCTCTAGCAAAGGCTAATCGCTGGCCGTGTTCTTGTGATAATTGACCTTCTAAACGAGAGATAACCGCAATTCGATGTTGCTCCATTTTACGGCCTTGCTCGATCTCAAGAGATTCTTTGAGTGATTCCAGTTCTCTGGTAAGACGTAATTCATGCATTTCCTTGAGGCGTAATTCCTCTCGGGTCAGAGTTTCTGATTCGAGATGAGATAATTCTTGTTCCATTTGGCTTCGTAGATCTTGTTCCAAAGCTCCGATGGTCATATCGTGGTGCCTAGAGAGGTCAACCGCCATATTATCCTGCATTACAGAAATTCTTTCCGCTAGTGCCTGGCGGCGAATTTTTTTATCTCTGCGCAAACCTGCTCGAAGGCGCTCCTCGTCGCGGAATCTAGAGCTTCGCATCATGGTTTGGTCTAGGGAAGGGGAAGGTGTAGACGTAAACTGAGCGCGTAATGAAGAAAGGTTTGGCTGGCTTGAATCAGCGCTACCCCTCAATCTTTCTTTTGCACCTGACCTGCTATCGCTAACACTCATAGGATCCCCATCCAAACGCTCATCCTTTCCTCATGATAGATAAGGAGCGCGACAAACACTATGTGTCGCGGGGCGATTTATACGACAGAGGATAATCGCCATCACTCTTCTTCATCGGAGATGAGGCGGGAGCCTGCAATAATGTAAATCATCGTCAAAATAAATGCGATTGCAAACAAGAACATCGTGAATCCTGTGCCGGATAGATCTTCACCTGCATCGGTTCTTGAAGTCAAGGTCATCGCATGGATTATCCCGTAAAGTATCGCAGCGAATTGCAAGGTCGAGAGGCGCATTGGCAAGCCTTTTTTGAGTTTTGAAAGTTTACGATCCGATATCATCATCGCACCACTAAAAAACATTAAGGGCAATAATATGAAATCAAAATATGGCTTATCTTTGCCCGCACCCCAGCATGAACCGCAATTCCATGAGGAGAGATCTGGGCCAAATCCAGAGGAAGGTTGGAGCCAGATGAATCCAGCAGCTGAAATCAATAACAACGCGTTCCCTGGTGATGCTAAACCATGGAAATATTGCTTATTGCTGCCTTCATCATATTGAAATCTCGATAATCTCAACATACCGGTTGCGATGATCCAAAAACAAGCGATCGCCAGTGAGACTGTCCAAATTGGTGTTGCCTCACCCATTCGGCCGAACATAGCGAAGATTAGGAGTGCTGGAGCTACACAAAATGAAATGCAATCGGACATTATATCTAATGAACCGCCCAATAACTGTCGTTTGGAATAATGTCTGGCGATTGGCCCGTCGATTATATCGCCAAATATTGAAATCAAAATGCAAAGCATTGCAGCCCAAATATAATCGGTGAGCAAACCACCTTTGTACCATGGTTCACTCATATCATCGACCGCTAAGATGATAAAAAGAATGGCCAATGTCCCCATCAAGCCATTGAAAATGGTGATGTAGTCGGCAAGACCCATCATTTTGAATGTGGTCTTCATGATAATTACCTCAGAAACTGATTTTAAATTCAATTTCACATGCTGGGCAAGTGATTTCTCGAGTGCCAGGTGCCTTGTTTAGCCTGAGTTGACGGTTGCAAGAAGGGCAATCAATCTCCGCTTTTGGTTTTAGGGCTTTAACTTCAAAACTGGTTTCACATGAAGAACATTTTAGATTTGCTGGTCTTTTATCGACGCCGCAAATTAGAACTTTTGAACACTCAGGACAACCAATTCGTTCTTCTCGCCATTTCCGGCGGGTGACCTCGTGCTCGATTTTCACTTCTGCATTGCACATTATACAAATCAATTCACCAAGACCACTCGGTAATAGATTATCACAACGGGGGCAGGTTAAATCGGGCGGGGAGATTCTTGATTGGGTGAAGAGGGATTCTTCTTCGGACATGATTTCAACTCCGCTAAAAATGAATCAAGCAGTTTTTCTGCCGGTGATATTCAAACTTTCTAAGGTTGCAGTTTCGATATCGATATTTGTTCCAGCAAGGTTAGCTAATTCTCTTAACATTGTTTTTGCTGCGGCTTGAACCCTCGGATTTGCCAAATCGATCGATGCGAGTGAATTGTCGGTGGAAGACGAGCCATCGCTTGGAAGTGGAACTCGATTCATTACACACCACCAACGGGTGCGCCCTTGGTCACGATGATTCATTACCAAGCCTAATGATTCCAATTTTCGTAGGTGATGATAGAGATTGTAACGGTCGACCTTTACCAAGTTTTGAAGTTGAACGGTTGTAAATTCTTCTCCATTCAAAAGAGTCTTGTAAAGAGAGCGCCGAGTTGGGTGCATCAATGCTGTACTGACCGGGTCTGCGTGAATCCGAACCATCTATTGCCCCTCCGCATTTGAGGTCTTATCGACCATTTGGCTTGAACCTAGCGCATGAATTCAATGATTCATACCTTGGAAAAAAGAACCTTGAAAGATTCGATTGTACCGCTGAACAAACTTTTACCTATATCAGAAATCAATTTCCAAGTTTCTCCAGCACCTGATAGGCGAGCGCCATTGATGATCACCCCAATTACTGATACCTCATGTACCAACACCGCGATGGTCAAACTTTTATTCAGACCTGACAGAACGGTATATACCAAAATCATGGTGATGAAAACAGAATAGGAAATATTCCATTTCAAAATACTGCTTGTTTTCTTGGCGATCGTTATCAATTCGGATAATAAGCGAGGGTCGTCGCCTGGAATCAATACATCAGCAGCTTCCAAATTTACAGATTCCCCTGCACCAATAGCGACGCCGATATCAGCTTTCGCCATCGCTGCAGCGTCATTAAATCCATCTCCCACCATCATAGTGATATGAGTTTTTGAGCGAGAATTAACCCACTCTACTTTGTCTTCTGGATGCTTCAGGTAATCCAATTTCGGTTGCTAAAGCATTGACCGCATCTTGGTTATCACCACTCAACATTTCAACATTGATGCCATGAGAGTGTAAGTCTTTGACTAATTCCACAGCCCCTGGGCGTAAATCATCATGGACGAACGTGAATAATGCAACGGATTTTCCGTCTTTTTTGAGCACAGAAGCACCGTGACCTTGTGCAAATGCTTCTGCAAGAGCTTTGTCCAATTTCGGGCTCAAACCTTCTTTGGTGGCTCTAACCATCTCGACGGTTTTTCCAGAGAAGCGACCATGGACCCCCGATTCACCATCTTTTAATCCTGAAATTTTTACTGGCGTTAACCCCTCTTTCTTGGTTAATTCGATTATCGATTGAGCATATGGATGATTTGAAGAGGCTTCTAAGCCTGCGGCTAATTCAAGGGCAGTTGTACGCTTGTATCCTTTACCGAGGATGATTTCGCCGATTCTTGGCTTTCCGCTGGTAAGGGTTCCAGTTTTATCCAATAATGCCAAGTTTACTTTTGCTAATGCTTCCAAAACATCGCCTCCTCGGGCGATGGCACCGTTCTTGGAGGCTGATGCCAATCCTGCTGCATGAGGCACAGGAGCTGCCAATAATAACGCACAAGGACATGCGACTACCCACAGCAGCAACACCGTATTCAAGCCATTCTCAGGTTGGAAAAATCCTGCGACTACTGCGCCTACAAGAACGAATGGAACCCATATTGAAGTGAAATTTTCAAGCATGCCTTGGAGGCGGGTTGGTTGTTCTCGATATGTATGAACCGCTTGGATCAAACCGGATAATCTGGTATCTTCACCAACTGCGACCACCTTCAGCGTTACCGGCCCGCGAATCAAGGTTAATCCCGCTTGTAATTCATCCCCCTTGGCCACATCAAATGGGACTGATTCACCAGTCAATGGTGCTTTGTTCACTGAGCCAGTACCAGAAATGATGATTCCGTCAGCCGGAATAAATTCACCCGAGCGAATCTCAATAGTATCACCTTTCATCAATAAATCCACTGGGATTTCTTCAAATCCATCGGATTCTTTGGAATTTGTAGGCGCTAAGGACATGCTGGAGATAACCGACATTGCTCCAAATGCTGATTTTGTGATTCGGCGGGCGGTTCTTGGCAATCGGTCCAAACCGCCTTGCATGGCCTTCCTCGCTTTAATCAACGCCTCCGCCTCCATATGTTCAGTCCAAGATACCAAGATTACAACCATTAATGCCTCATCCCAATGGCCAAGGTATGAGGCTCCCAGAACAGCTAATGAGGTCAATACTCTGAATCCCATCTGTCGATTTCGCAGATTAGCAACCGCATGTGAAAACATCTTCATTCCACCAGCAAGAACTCCCAAGGCACCTAATCCTCCGATCAGATATGGATTGGTGACCCCTACGAATTTCAATCCGAGGATCAGAATCAAAAAAATGAATGATACACCTGAGCCGATCAAGCGCCATTGACCTGGGGTAATCCGTCTAGACTTTGATTCACTCAATTGGTAAGTAGAGCCGATTACACTTTTTAGGGCTTCATCTAGTGCTTTTCTAAATTCAGGTTTTAAATCTGGAGCTATCTGTAAAAGGATACGTCCTTCTTTATCGATTTCACAATCTAAGACGCCTGGTTGGCGTCGAAATAACCGAGGCAAACCTTTGGTCGAAATATTATGGCGTTGAGCTATCGCCTCGGCTTTTACCCCCTTAATTTCTTGATGAATTATATCGGGAGAATGTCCTAAAGAGCGTAAAATTGACGATACCTCTGACATTCCGCCTTTGTCTAAGTCAACAATTATTGACACAGAGCCATTGGTCGCACTAACGTTGATTTCACTCACGTGACCTAATCTTCCGATAGCCTTGGCCGCTTTTGATGCGCAATCTGGACAATCCATATCTTGAATCGGCCAACATACTTGATGGCTTCCACCATAATCACCTAGCACTTCCATATCCACAACTTCGGCGGTGATTTCTTTCACAACTTTGGGCTTTGGTTGTTTGGGTGGTTTAGGTTTTTTCATTGTGCGACGAGGCTTTGGCTTTGGCAAATCCTCCTCCTCTTCTTCGAGCGAGAGGAATTCCCCCTCCTCAAATTCGCTCGACATAACCGGTGGCGGTCACCCATCTATCAATAATGCTCGCATCGCAAGCGTGATGAGTAAAAGGGTCTCCCGACCAATCATGCAGTGGTTGCCAAAGGGTTGGATGCCGAAGGCTGTCGCTGTTGATATCGATGGAACCCTTACCGATTCCAACAAAGAGATTCACACGGGTGCAATCAAGGCGCTCCGCCGGCTTGAACGAGCCGGAATTACGGTCATTTTGGCAACAGGTAACGTCCGAGCAATTACCTATGGCCTGTGGCGGTTCCTCAATCTCTCAGGGCCGATGGTCTGTGAAAACGGAGGAGTGATTTGGCATCCGGATTGGAACGGGCCAATCGTCAGAGCCGATGGAACAAGAGCGCGGCGGGCAGCCCAATATTTATCCGATAAAATAGGAGTTGATTCTAAGGGGATTACGACAAATGTTTGGAGGGAATCAGAATGGTGTTTATTCACCGATGAAAATTTGGATGAAATAAAGAAATGTATTTCGATGAGCGAATTCTCAGACCTTTCAGTTGTAAAAACTGGATTTGCGATTCATTTGATGGAGCCGCATCTTTCAAAGGGCGAGGGTTTGAAAATCGCGTTAGAAAAAATCGGAATAGAGCCAAGCGATGTACTAGCTATTGGTGATGCGCCCAATGACATTTCGATGTTCAAAGTAGTCGGCCATTCGATCGCGGTCGGTGGTAGTTTTGACTCTTTAGCCGCGGTAGCAAAGGTGATTTCGCCATTTGAACGAGCTGAAACTTTTGAGCCATTGGTTGATTTTATACTCAATCAATAGTAGTAATTAAAGAGATGCTGCACTCTCGGTTAGTCGATGATTCGGCGAAGGTTTGACAATAGGGCCGAAGTCGGCACTAGTGCAATGATCGTCTTTATTGCAATTTTGCTTGCAAGTTCGGTTATTGCAGCATTGATAATTAGTGTCGGCGACACAGTATTCGCTCGAACGGGGGAAGATGCTCAGGTGAGTTCCCATGGCAATAAAGGAATAATCAATATCGTGGTCCTGGAAATATTTGCCTTGGGGGCAACCGATGAATTACACATTGTTTTCGACCTACCATTCATTGAAAAGGCATTGCCTGAAGAGGATTTGATCTGGATTCTTATGTGTGAAGGAGTAAGTGGTTCTGGCAGTAATATATTGTATTTCGACACCGGGCATTTTGGATTTGCAACCACTTTGGATGGTGATGGATTGACCTCTTTACCCGTAGTTGAATTTAAGCCTGGAGATATATACAGAATAAGGATACAACTCGATGAATGCGACTTAGAAAATTTGGTATCATCAAAAAAAGTAAACTTGTTAATAGATATCAAGGGTGGTTCTTCATCTGAAAAGGTCCTTCGGATTGGTGATTCACCATATGTGGGTAAAGATTTGATATGAGGGGATTTAATGCGACGGCAAAAAATTAATCCTGATGAAAATTGCTCGATGGGGGTAGGTGCCTTGATAATGTTGATCGCCATGATATTGATGGCTTCGATAGTAATGGTTTCAATCATTCAAGTGGTTGAAAAAATTTCTCAAAATACCGACCAAGCCGGTGAGGATGCAAGGCGAAATGCCGTTAATACGATTTTTATTACTGGGGCTTGGGTATACGATGATTACGACGATATGTTATTCCTTATGGAATTCGGTGCGGCTGGAGAATCGGTTGCAAGGGTAGATGTCATCTATGTATTGACTTGTACCGAATCGGATGGGACTTTCAATTACCGTTCTGCCGCTCTTGGAGATTCCCAGGGTGGGTCAAATATATTTGTTTGGGAAGCTGGAACTGCTTCGCCCGACCCCGATAATGGCGGCGCTTTTGTCAATGTAAATACCTTCACACCAGGTGGTAGATATTTCTTCACCTTAGATGGAGGCACTCAAGCATCACCTGGTGGTGCTGGAGGTGAATGTGGACCTATTCATCTGGATCTTGAGAAAATCGATGCTAATTTATTCATCCATTTACCAAATGGAATGTCAACTCATCAAAAACTATCTCTGTCCAATGGCAGAGAAGTCGGTTCTGCAATTATCTGATTGAGTTGCTCAGTAGCCTTATCCAAAGCCCCATCGGTAGCGAGCAAACCGACCCACTGAACACCCAATTCACAGGCAATCACCTGTTGGATGGGTCTTCGGATGAACCCTTACAACTCATCCGAATTGATTGGTTGATGGTTCAAATTTGTTTTCTAAACACTAGGAGATGATTCTTTCTGGTCTGTTAATAGAATTATAGCTTAAGCCTGATTCTCGTTGTATGATACACCATCGGTCCAGATTGTATTATACCAATAAGTGTCTGTGAAATCGCTATCAGTTACAATAGCGTCAGTGAAGTCGGCATGGTGGAACACTGCACCAGTTAGATTAGCACCAGTTAGATCAGCACTAGTTAAATCAGCAATATAGAGATTTGTACCATTATTGATGGATGCATAGTAGAGGTTTGCACCAGTTAGGACTGCACCTTCGAGTTCTGCATCATCGAGGATTGCGCTATCGAGGTTTGCACCAGTTAGGTTAGCATAGTTGAGGTTAGTTAGGCTAGCACCACTTAAGTTTGCATAACTCAAATCGATTCCAGTAAGATTCAGTTCTGATAAATCTTGTCCACTAAAATCCTCGCCTGAACACTGCCCGTAAGGAACTAGTTCACATTCAACTGTATTGTTTGTTTCATCTTCTTGTAAGCAGCCCGCAAGGGGAATCATGAGGACGGCAAGTAGCAGGGCGGCAGACTGAATGTTCAGAATTGACTTGTTTCGCATGGTTTGCACAGTGTATTGAGTGGTTAAATCATTTCCTACAGAGGAAAAAATTGCATGGGGGTCCCATGCAACTAACGGGTGTTGGATGGGTACCCTTTGAACACCCGTCTTTGCAAACGGGGGCCCTTTGAAACGCACTTAGAAATTATTGTTTT
>PSPR01000023.1 GCA_004195515.1 Methanobacteriota archaeon
TAATTCCTGAGCCGACTCCACAAAAGATTCAGAATGTGGACCCCAGGGAGAAATTAGAACACAGGTTATCCAAATTTATCGCAAGAAAAGCTGGCTTAACCAGTGAAGAAGTATTGCGACGAGCAAGGCGAAAAACCAAGGCATTACGTCACTGCACAATTTGGCTCGCACTATGTTTGATCAGCCGTGAACAAGGACTCGATATGGAGCCGATTATCGATTCACTCGCTGCTGCTTGATTGATTCTCAGCCATGATTATCAATACCGGTAAAACCGCTACCGAAAGAATTAGTGAAAAGGTAACCGTAAGTGCGGTTACCAAGCCAAATTGTTGAACGACCGGCATCGGCGATAACATCAACACCAAGAATCCTAGAGCGGTAGTTCCAGCACTGAGAACCAAAGCGACTCCTGTCGTTGAAACCGTTTCCTCCAATGCCTTCCAAACATCGTCAGATTTGTCCCTTTCCTCCTCAAACCGTCGCCACATATGAATAGCGTAATCGATTCCGATTCCAAGAGATAGTGCGGTTACCATAACCGTGAGAACATTCCATTTTAAAGAAAGAACCGCCATCGATCCAACCACCCAAAGAGTCGCTAAAACCACCGGCGTGAGAACTATGATCGCCGGGACCATTCGACGGGTCAGAAGCAAAAGAACAACGAAGGAAACCATGAAGGAAACAACTGTTGATGAGAGTTGACTGGAATTGAGTCCATCGAGAACGTTTTGCAAAGAAACCAAATCACCGGTGACGTGAATTTTTGCCACCGCTGCTAATTCGGCCCGCATCTTGCCATTATCTTCCTCTTGGCCCAATTCCTCCTCAAACCAAGTCACAATTCTTGAAGCCTCACCAGACGAAGAAGCATCCACTCTAATCTCCATACGCATATGAATAATTTTCTCACCGTCGAGATCGACGGTAGATGCGACTCGTTGAGCCCAAGATTCACCAGTAAAAGGGTCGGCAACCGACTGGTTGTCGCTAAGGGATGCAAAAGCCGCGCCAAGGTCGAATCTGCTGCTGTTTTGAACTTCTAAAACACCGCGACTGGTGGTCATTCCATAGGATTCACCAAAGATAATATCGTTGTCGATAGCATCGAATAATACCTTGTAAGGCCCTTCGTAGGATGGGCTTGAATCCGATGATCCTCCACCGACCACATCGTGATTATTGGCTAAATCCGAATGTAAAAAGCGAAATTCATTGAGCAAAACTCGGTCGGCGTCGATTTCGCTTTGGTCATCGGAGGGTTCCAAATGGATGTAGATCAGTTTCCAACCGGCGCTCTCATAGGATGAATCCAAATCAGCTCGCACTTGCATTATCGGCATATCATCATCCAAAAAGTCAGCGAGATCAAACTCGGTTTCCAAACCGAGTGCGCCGACTATCGAAGCACCAGATACAACCAGCGCTAGGAAAAACACCACCGCTTGTTGGCTGCGTTGTAACTCGACCAAGCGACCAGATAATTTTGGCAATCTCAACGGTTGTGATGGCTTTTTCAAGTTATTTGAATCGAGGACAACATGAAGAGCACCAACTACGATAGTAGAATTGACGAATGCTGATAAAACACCGACCGCCAGAGCGATTCCGAAGGTTTCCAATGGTGGGAGAGGTGAAATGATATTGGCCAAGANNGAATAATCAATTCCTAATCCAAGGACCAATGGTGCGACTGCGACCTCTAATGCAGTGAATCTAGCTCCGGCTAAATTCAACAAACCATAGGTCCAAATCAATGCAAAACTCAATCCGACAAGCGGGAATACAACTCCTTTTACACTTCTGAATGCAATCGCAAGCAGAACAACAACAACCCCGACGGCGATCAAAATCAAAGTAGCGATATTATCGAATGTTCCTTCATCGATATCGTGGGAAATTAAATCCAGAGATGCAACCGAATATTCCAAATCAGAATCGGCGCTGAGTTCAGTAAAATAATCTCGCAATTGATCTTGTTTGACCTTGCGTTGGTCACTATTTAACTCGGGGTCTATCTCCAAAATCCAAAGGGTGGATTTTGCAGTTACGACCGGTGATCCACTATCTCCATTCGACTGGATCCATAGGCACATTTCTGTACCGTCGAAATCTTTGGAAAGCATTCCATCGATAATGAATTCACCTACCTCTCGCTGCTTTCCAATATCTCCTGGACAATCGGTTTGATTGAGATCAATGGTTAATTCCAGCATTTCTTGCCAATCACTAACATTGGTTAATTCGGTTCCATTTGCTTTTTCATCGAGAGCAAGTTGAAGAATCGATGGCGCAGTTATCCATTGCACCACCATATTTTGTCGTTTATCCGCTTCGACTTTGACCAAATCCAGATGAGTGTCCATCAACACCAAACTTTCCATATCGAGGACATTCCCACCATCATCTTTGGTAACGTGAACGAACATTGGGCGAGTTTCGGCTCCAAAGTGCGCACTTATTCGGTCATGGGCTTGAGAAGATTCAGAGTCAGGGGCAAAGTCCGCTAAATCGGTGTGGAAAGAAGGTGTATCAACAAAAGCCAAATCGACAACTAACCCAACAGTCAGCAGCGCTGACATGAAGAGAATAGGCCAAGCGGACTTCTTGAAAAGTGGAGCGAATCCACGCATCCTCTGTTCCAAGTCATCACCAGTCACATTTGGCGGGGCTCGATTCAGTACTAAAGCGAGAAGGGTAAAAACATCATCAAATGAGTGATTATCTGGGCCCGTCCTAAAGGACGGCAATCATCGCTTTGTGCCAAAGGTTCATGAACACCAGACTTGACGGCCGCATCGATTATCATGCCGGTCAAGGTACTAGCCCGCGACGCAAACGAATTAAAAGTTCGATTCATCGGAGAATCCCACACATCACTTCAGGCTTTACGTGAAGCGCTTAACAACGACAAAAATGTCGAATATGCAAATTATTTCCCGGGTCACCCCGACCTTGATGAACCTGAATTTTTCATCCGAACCCTCAAAAAAACCGACCCGGCTGATTTATTGATGAAGTTGGTCGCAGAAATCAAGGCTGATTTCGGCTCTTTGAAGATTTGAGGCTGGTTTTGCCTCATGGTGAGCGAAGCCGAACTTAGCGAGGCCATAGGTCTCATCGGTCATGCTGTAGAAAACTTAGGCATTGGCGGTGTCCTCAAGGCCAGAGTCCAAGATTTCAGAGTCGAGGAAATCTCCAAAAAAATCACCTTGGATCCAAAAGGTCGCTTCACCGCAGCAAATATCACCCTCACCAACTGGGAAACCAATCGCTTCATCAAAAAATTAGCCCGAGCTTGTGGCATCAGCAAGAATCGCATATTTTTTGCTGGTACCAAAGATAAGCGAGCGGTTACTCGGCAGGTTTTCATCATCGATGCACCACAAAAAAAGGTCGCTTCAGTCGAATTACCCGATGTCGAGATCGAAGTCATCGGCCGAACTCACCAAAAACTCGGCTTTGGCAATCACAAGGGCAATCGATTCACCATTATTGCAAGAGGATGCTGCGATGAAGATGGCAATGCATTGAGCGATAATGAAGCGATGGATATCGTATCGGACATCCACAAGAAAATGGCTCAAAAACTTGGAGATGACAATTTCCCTAATTGGATTGGACCACAAAGATTCGGAGCAGGACAAGCCGTTATGGCTTATCTCTCGATGGAGGGCAACGAAAAGGATGATGTTGCGGCTTTTAGGAAAAATATTCGCGATAATGGAATCAGTCCAGAAGCACTCGAGGATATTCCAAGTTGGCTCGGCTTTGAGCGAGATATACTCAGGCATTTGGTAAATGTCCCAGATGATTGGGTCGGCGCATTCCGCAAATTACCGAATAATCTTCAATTGATGACAGTTCACGCCCTTCAAAGCGTTGCTTTCAATCGAACTATCAAGGCTAGATTGGATTCTGGACTTTCCTTATGTGGGTCAACTCGACACCAATTCGATGATTACCGTCGAGGATAGAACTTTGCCAAGAATCACCAGAAATTGTTCGCTAAACCGCCTGGTCGTAACCGGTCAATTACCAGGTTCGACCGTAATGACCCCAAATGGCACACCGAAGGATATCGAACAAGCTGTTCTCAAGGACATGGGTTTAGATGATGCTGATTGGCAAGTCGAGAAAATTCCAAGGCTCTCAACAAAAGGTACGAGAAGACCACTGGTTACAACCTTCAAGGAATTCCAATTTGAGCCGGTTCCAATCGCTGGATTGGAAACTATGGGCGAGAAATGGCACGATGGGGTTCAAGCAGGTCAAAGGTGGCACCCAGAGGGTGCTTGTATCAGATTCCGATTCACTTTACCAAGTGGTAGCTATGCCACAACTCTACTAAGAGAATTCATGCGAAGCCCGCTTTCACAGCTTTGACCAAAGAATAATTTTATTCACAAATGCTAGTTTTAATAACACTAGGTAAATCAAAATAGATTGTAGAGCAATGTTCTTTCCTATTCCGGTCTTAGGCCACCATGGGAGTGTTTGATTGTGGCGACCAAGAAGTTACTGGCCGCGATAACAATAATCTTGTTATTGCCCCTAATCCAACCATTTCCAGCAAGTGCTGAAACCGATAATGGTGAAGATTCAACACCAGAATCGATGACTCGCATAATGATGCTTCCCCCAGATGCAGAGGTCACAGGAATGCACATCGATGCGAATGGTCAATTCTTCGTCAATGCAATGCACCCCGATGATCAAAATTACAAGGCAACCATCGGTGTGATCAATGGAATAGATTGGAATGAACTACCAATTTCGGTACCAGAATTGGCCTCAACCAGTAGTGCATCAGATATTTGGCACGGCATTAGAACCTCTTATGGAGAATACCAGGTTCTCATTCAAAGTGGAGACTCCTTTCCCGAAGGTGGAATTGTAGGGGCAATTTACGCAGCGGACGATGCTGAGAAATTATTCACTAGTAAAAAACCAGATTTCAACGCCTTTGTGCCACTGAATGCTGATGGAACCCGTGGATATCTTTACACCGCCTGGGAAGAGCGCCCTGCAGGCATTAGCCAATTGGCGATAAAATGGAATGCTACGACCGAAGAATGGGATGTCATTGGCGGCTCGATGCTCGACCTGAGCAGCATTAATGGTGGCTGGGTGTTCTGCTTTGGTAGTATAAGCCCATGGGGGACTCCACTATTTTCCGAGGAACTCTATTTTGATGATACCAAACAATGGAATGATGATAATCATTATTACCATTATGACCAAGAAAGACTTGAAAATTATCTTGGTTTCTATCCGAATCCTTACGATTATGGCTATATTTTGGAGATTGAAAATCCGGTTTCCAATAATTTAGAATTAGTTAAACATTTTGCAATGGGCCGGTTCTCTCATGAAAATGCCCAAGTTATGCCTGATAATCGTACTGTTTACCTAACCGATGACGGGTATGACACAGTTTTGTTCAAGTTCGTTGCAGATACTGCGGGAGATCTAAATTCTGGAACTCTTTACGCTGCTAAGGTAAGCCAAGACCAAAGCACAGACTCAGCAACAACCGGCTTCGATGTTGAGTGGTTGGAAATGGCATCGTCATCAAATTCTGTCATTGAATCTTGGATCTCAGAATATGATGGGATATCCACATCGGACTTCGTTGCAGGTCAGAACTCCTACATCTCCGATGGCGAGATTAATGATTGGGCAGAAGGTCGTCTGAACCAAGACCTCAATGATGATGGAATAATCGGGAATTCTACCGACGATAGAGTGGCCTTCCTCGAATCTCGAAAAGCCGCTGCTGCTCTTGGTGCAAGCGATGAGTGGAATAAGATGGAAGGTGTGTCGTTTAATCCAAATGCACCCGATTATCTCTACATGGCGATGTCGGATGTTCGAAACGATATGAGTGATGGTCAAGGGGACATCGACATCACACAGAATCGCTGTGGAATAGTTTACCGTTTGGCTTTGTACGAACAATGGAATGTGGAGCGAATAGAGCCGGCAATTTCAGGTGGACCATATACCAGTTCAGCTAATTTCGAATGCGATATTAACAACCTCGCCGGACCTGATAACCTAATCGTGTTAGACGATGGTCGGCTCTTGATCGGCGAAGATACCAGCAAGCATGAAAACAATATGGTTTGGCTGTGGCAGCCAAATAAAGAAACCGACATCGTCGAAGGAGGCGAAGGTGACAGAATTGAAACTATTTCGGTGAGCGATGTGGTCCAAATCAGCCCACCGTTCGACGCTGATTCCTTATCGACTTTCAGTATCAAAACTGAGGTCGACAACCTTAGTGAAGGGGTGAACTATACTGCAATTATCAAGATCTTCCATTCAGATAACACAGTGGAGGGGCACGAATGGAAGTGGCACGTCGACAGGGAATCTGATGGTCAACATAATTCTACTTTTTTAATTCAGAACGGTTGCTACTTCGTCAATGTACAACTTTTTGAACAGACTGAACTTCAATTGAGCCAAACCAATGCATCAATTTTCGCAAATGATGAATTGAATTTTTCTGTTGGTGGGGTTTGTGAAAATGGTGAGTTTTTCCCTGAATTAGACGAAAGTACCGACCCGGAATTAAAAGATAATGAAGATTCAACCGGTATTCCAGGCTTCGAATTCATACTCAGCATAAGTGCGGCACTTGTTGCTGCTGGGTTCTTAAGACCAAAATCTGAAAACAAGTATGATTCAAAGCCTGAACTGAAGTAGGCATTGCACTAAGGGTTATTAAGACCACAAATACAATTAGGTGCTTTTTCAAAGAAGTCCCATCGAGAGAACTTCGATTTCTCCGGTTCCGTGAATTACCTTCATGGCATCCTCGAAGACATCGGAAAGACCAGATCCGTCGTTCATAACGACGTGAACCTGAATGAATTTGAGACCGAAAGCCAATGGCTTGGTTTCGACTAGTTGGACATCGTAGACATCATCAGCTAAAGCCCGGATTTGTTCAGCGACATCTTCTGGTAAGACATCATCGACATTCGGATTCGGCATTACTTTGTAGGTTAGTGCGACCATTCCCATTTTGAATCACCTTGACTTCAGGGTCCTTGGAACCCGCAGTTGCAGACGTAAGTAACGCCTTGGTTTCGGCATCTTGGGGAGCGCCCAATGGCCTCTCCGCAATCGGGGCAAGGGAATGTTGTGGATCCTTTGTCCACAAGTGGGACTCCGGAAGCAGTGCAGAATTTTGCTCGCTCAGACATGGTATGTACACCTCAGTGCAGGCACGGCCACGGCCTTCCCCTCTTTATGCTTGCGCGGGATGAAGGTTCAACGATCTAGGACAGTTACAGTCCCGCAGCGGCCAGTTGAGACCACTAATTGTCCATCTCTTCGTCGACACCAGCCATTCTCAATTCGGATGATATCGCCCGAGCGAACCTTGGTTACATCATCGGCCCATAGAACGATACCTACAATTCCGGTCTCGTCTTTTCCACATGCTGCAGCGATTGGCCCAGTATAGGATTTTGAGTTAACCAAACGGCGCGGATAGCGGCGTAGCACCACCAATTCCAGACGTTGTACCACTTTTCCAGGGACCAATTCGCTTACCTTTTGGCGCGGTGCGGTCTCATCATTGGTTTTTGGTCCATCTCTCATCGCTGCTAAGATAGACTTTGTTCGGTTTTCATTCGGGCTGTTGGTCCGTTGCTTCACTTCGGGCATGAATTATCGCTAAAATATTCTACCCACTTAAATGAAATGGGGAGGTGGTCAAAAATGTGAAAGTGGTCACTCCTTAGGAGTGCTTTTTTTCCTGACGCTGAAAGTGGATTTTACTGGAGCGACATCATCGAGCGGGTCCATACCGCCTTTTCGCTCCTCAAGAGCCTTTTCGAATTGAGGGCTGATTTTCCAATCCGGCCCTTTTTTCGGCTTGTGATGTTTACAAACCAAGAACACCTCTGAGGATGTATTCCGGCTTGCTGTTGGTGAGAATCTCTTAACCGTCATAAAATGAGGCTTTACCAAATCAATCAATTCTTCGACACCTACTCCTTGGAAGAGTTTGGTAACAAAATGACCACCTTTTCGTAAAATTGGCAGAGCGAAATCAAATACGGCTGCGACCAATTCTAGTGATACCGCTTGGTCGATATCCCATTTGCCAGTAATATCGGGTGAAATATCTGAGACGACGACATCGATTTTTTCTGAATCTATTGCCTCGAGAACCACATTTTGAGTAAATATATCGGTGATATCACCGATGATGAGGGTTGCACCTTCAACCGGAATACAAGATTGTAAGTCAACACCAACGACTTTGCCGTGTTTTCCAACCAATTCGACCGAAACTTGCGACCAACCACCGGGGTGACAGCCTACATCGAGTATTCGGTCGCCATATTCAATCAATTTATGGCGTTCTTGAATCTGCTTCAATTTGAATGCAGACCTAGCGCGATAGCCACTAGCTTTAGCCTGCTTCCGCCATGCATCTTGTTGATGTTGCATAACCCAGCGGTCTACCATAACTCACTCCTCCGTAGCCACGGCCACAAGCCGATGTGTGTTAAGTTAATGCACAGGTTAGCGCTGGGCCCAACCGATGAGAGCGATTATCTCGATTCTGATCTTGGTTTTGGTTATGAGCCAAACCACAAGTGCTGTAGTTCAAGATCTCGCAGGTGAGTTTGAACGTACAGAAGTCAAAATCGGTCGAACCGTTTTGGTCGAAGAAAGAACAGCCATCTGGTGCCCTTCTTGCGCACAAATCGACCCTGAATTGGCTGCCGTTGCTCAATCACATGGCTCTCGTGCTGCCTTGGTTGCCCTTCATACGAACGATGCTTTTGAGAATAATGCATCAAGAGCTCGGATGCAATATCAAAATCTGAGTGATTCTCGCTCGTATGGTACTCCGACATTTTTTGTCGACCACCAGATGACTGCTGAAGGATTTGATGCTTGGCAAGATGTCCAACGACGAATTCTAAGCCAAGAGAGCACCAGAGAAAAACCTGAAGAGATTTTTATCGAGGTAAATTCGGATCAATTCGGAATACATGTTGATTTTGACCGACCAAGCCATGGCCAGTTGACCCTGCTGTTTCTCGAGCACGACCGGGTCGTGCCCGAAGGATTGGATAATCCGGGCGAAGAAACTCGGGACCGGGTACTCGTGATGATGGCGGTTATTTTCCCGGGGACAAATTCAACCCTATACCATTCAAATTCGAGTTTCGATGATGGTTATACATTATCTTGGGACGCTGGAGATCTATCCTGGCAAGATCCATCAGCCACCTCGTGGAGTGTCATTGCGGTTCATGAGCCAATAGATGGCGGTGAACCTTATGGCGTGGTTGAAATAGCCTATCGAGAGATCATTGGAACATTAGCTGGTGATAATTATTTAGCAATTATTTTTGGTGTGTCAATCTTATTGGGTGCTTTGATGGTTTTCACACCAATTCGCACTAAAGATGAAGAAGAATGATGTTTTTATGTTCTTTCCCGACCTGGATTCGCTGATTTTAACCTTTTTACGGTTTGAGTCAAAGATTTAACCCCAAACTTTCTTAATGGTACGAGTCGATTACATACTATGGAACCGACAACCCGAACCAACGAAGAGTTGAGCCTGACCCATAGAACATGGATGGTTGAATATACTGTCCATATAGATGATAATAGCCAGCGGCACCTATCATTAATTCACGCAGCAGATATTAGTGAAGTTCATCAACAACTACTTCAAGAATTGCGTAAAAACTACCAAACCAGTTCTAGGGTCGATGTTGTCATTCATCGTATGGAGCCTGTTAGCACTTCTACAGACAAGACATACTTCGAAGGGATTTTTTCGCCCTGATCTAATTTGACGCAAGGAGGGTTAAGGCGAGTCACTCATTTTCAATTCCACGGGTCGGACCTAGGGAACAATATGTTTGAGACTAATACCGCCTTGCCCTCTTTGCCCTCATTCCTCTTCACTAGGAATCGGTGGAACAAATCCACGCTTTGGCCGGCGTGCTTGGCGTTTTCCTGTTGGAGCGGCCTTGGTTGTATTCCAGCCATTTGATTCGAACATATTTTCCAAACGGAAGAATCCGAAAGTGGTAATTGCATGAGCTAGGTGAGCAACGGTACAATATTGGCATAATTTTCCGATAGAAAATTCTGCATAAAACAAATAGAGCATCATAACCAATCCCAAAATACCCATCACTTTACCAATCTTGATATGTTGTACAACCCAAGTTGCATTTGGCTCTTTTGAGATGGAGATAATTAACCACATAAAAACTGCAAATGCAATCATGCCGATCACACCCCAAGGTAATCCGATGACCGGCATGGTATTCCATGCATCATTACCAATTACACTCGAGCAGTCGAATAATGATTCTCCGGAACAAAATTCTCCTGCTCCGAGTTCTTTGGCCTTATTATGAATCCAAAAGGTGTGAACTGAAACGGTGAAACCACCAAGCATAACCAACTTCATCCCACCCAATAAGCGGCCTCTCGCTGTAGTGAGAGAAGGGAATTTGGTCGCAAGTTTTGCAGCCAATGCTTCACCGAATGGCATCATGATGATGAATCCGATAACTATTGGAGTGATGTGAAATAATAGTTGTGTATTTGCATCCAAAGCCATATCATTCACCTCCTTGGTCCAATGGGATGGTTTGAGCCATGTGTTCCCAAACCGATACACCAAAAGATTCTGGTGTTGAGTATGAAATTAGACCATTTGGGGCCACCAAAAAGTAGGTTGGAGTTCCGGGGATTTTCCAGCTGCCCTTGAGGTCGTTGTCTAAATCATCCATGTACGGTATATTGTGACTATATTCAGTTCTAAAGCCCTCAATATTTTCACGTGTATACTCATCTCCGCCTAATCCCAATTGAATAGAAACCGCTACAAATTCTATTTTTGCTCCATTTGCAAGTGTTGCATCGTTCATCCAAGAATCAGAATATGAACCTACCTCCGGTGCTGCTTTTTGACAATGACCGCAATTAATGTCCATGAATTCTACCATCACCCAAGTTCCTCCAAAGTCACCTTCTTGCCATGAATCATTGAACATATCATTGATAGTTACCTGTTGCCAATTGGTGCCGTTGTAAATGTCCCCACTAAGTTCTGGTGCTTTGTCGCCAATTGATACACCGGTATAGGTTGGATTTGTGGTCAAACTAACAATTGCAAATCCTACAATGAACAATATGGTAATCAACAAAAATGCATCTGCTCTGCCCGCTGCTTCATTCAATTCAATTTTTCTTTTTATCATTATTAATCATCCCATTATTTCTTTGATCAGAACACGAGTGGTATGAGCAACCGCTTCCTCGCTATCATAATTTATTCTGAATCCCAATGCTTCCAATCGGTCGATCGCTAACATTGCTTTAGGAATATCTCCTGCCCAGCCACGGTCGCCACCGGTATACTCGATAGATGCACCTTCATTTCCGGTTTCTCGAACTACGATTGCGGCAATATTTCGGACGCTACATGTGTCATGAGAGCCTAAATTATAGAGATTCAATGCTTGGTCGGTTTTACTGACCACATGAAGAATTGCATCCACGCAATCACAAACTTCCATGTAGGATTTTTCTTGTAATCCATTCCCCAATACTTCCAACCTGGTTGGATCTGCTTTGAGTTTATGAATGAAATCAAAGATAACCCCGTGAGTTCCACGGTGACCGATAATGTTTGCGAATCTGAAAATCCATGCCTGTAGACCGAACGTCCCTACATATGCGCCAATCAAGCCTTCGCCAGCCTGTTTCGATGCTCCATAAAGCGAGATCGGGATGCTTGGCCCATGATTTTCGGGAGTTGGCATCGGTGCATCTTCACCATAAACTACCGATGAAGAAGCGAATGCGATTTTCTTTACATCGGCTAAGCGCATTGCTTCTAGGACGTTATAAGTGACAATTGTACCCTCATTTAGATCGGTATCGGTGATTTTTGTCCCTAATCTAATATCTGGGTTTGCAGCGAGATGGAAAACCATGTCGATGCCAACAAAAATCGGTTTTATTTGTTCTAGGGACTTTAGATCAATGTTGAAAAACTGAACCTGATTTGAATCTATATGGCCTTGGATGAATTCAATTACTCCAGAAGAGAGGTTGTCGATAACGATTACCTCGTCACCTCGTTGGACCAGTCTGTCGATTAGGTGAGAACCGATGAAGCCGGCTCCACCGGTAACAATAGTACGCATAGCCAGCCTGCTAACACCGTGATTATTGAGTGTTTTGAAGCGATGACCACTTTTACTTTTCAAACCACCTCTCTCCGAAAACAGTATATCCCCTCGCCGACAAAGAATATACTGCTGTGAGAAGGAGCGGCACGGCGACTAAACCAATAGCTCCAGGAGTTGAAAAATATGCCAAAGGCAATACAAACCACGAAGCCCGAAGAAGAACAAAACCAACCACTACTTGTCGGATATGTCCGCAAGTCGAACGCTGGAAAGGCGATCAAATTATCGGTGAACACAAGTTCGTTTTCCGATTGTGGTACCTATGTAACCAGTGATGGACAAACATACGTACAATTGGTCATCAGTTTGAGTGCGCTCGAGAGCGTCTTGAACGGAAACCGTTCGGTCACATCGATAAGTCACATGATCGGCTGATCAAATAACCCATAACCCGCAGCGCTAGAGGTGCCCGCCTGCAATTAAAGCGGGCGGGTGCCATCAGAGCAAAACAATGAAAAGGTACCACGATAATGTATATACTAGATACATATGGAACCGAAGGACATAAAATCAACCCATTTCGCCCGCTTATTCATGGGAAGTGGAGAATCGGGGCGGCCCCGCATCATCGCAGGCCTTCCGATCTACAATGAGGAAGAGACCATTGGTACTGTTGTAACCAAGGTACTCGACTATGTAGACCAAGTAATTTGTGTTGATGATGGTTCATCTGATTCCAGTGCTAGAATCGCAGAATCTTGTGGTGCAATCGTCCATCGCCACCGAATTAACCGTGGCTATGGTGGTGCACTCAAATCCATCTTTGCAAAAGCAAAGGAAATGGACGCTGATGCTCTCATAATCCTAGATAGCGATGGCCAACACCTTCCCGAAGACATTCCGAATTTGCTAAAGCCAATATTATCTGGCGAAGCAGATTTTACAATCGGTAGCCGATTCATCGATGGTGGCGGGGATGAAGATATGCCTGCGTACCGAAGACTTGGAATTAAAGTCATCTCAGCCGCTTCAAATTTATCGAGCGATTTGGATATTAAAGATACTCAATCCGGTTTCAGAGCATTCTCAAAATTAGCTATAGAAAGGCTTCGTTTTAATTCCGAAGGAATGGAATTATCCCTTGAGATGCTCGAGGACGCTCATGAAAAGGACTTGGTGATTGAAGAGGTGCCAACCGTCATCCGATACGATGTACCAAAAGGTAGCAATTACACAGCAATTTCTCATGGATTCACAATATTGACTTGGGCCATGTTATCACTTTCTCAGAAAAAACCACTTCTAGTTCTTGGAATACCCGGTATGGGATTATTCGCAGCTGGAACCGCTATGGCGATGAATGCAGTAGGTGACTTTTCAACATCTGTAGATTCGTTGATTGGACCTGGTTTAACCGCGGTTTGGATCGGTGTTTTGGGATTATCCTTGATGGCTACCGGCTTGGTTTTACAATCGGCTCGGAATTTCATCCGCCATCTATTGGTTAGAGAGTTCGGATTGGACTGATAGCAGTCCCAAATGGGAGAGCCTTCATGGCTTTGATGCGCTCCCAGTCATATCATGGCCGATGAATCAGGACAATTCTCTGCCATTATCACGCGGCTTAAACAGGCGAGTGAAGCCAAGTTGGACACCTTTTATGGCCAACTAATTGCACAACCAAAAACCACGCTCATTCTGATGGTTTTGATGAGTGCATGGTTCGCCAATATCGGAATGGATTTCAAGGACCAAATCGTTGACGACCTTGAAATATTTTTACCCGAAGACGCTGAATCTACCGAGCTTTTGATGGAGGTAAGGACCGAGTGGTCAACCGACATCGGTATCATTTATATTCAAACCAGAAATGCTGAAAACCCAGATATTTTCACCAATGAGACTTCTAATATCACAAATGTCGATATTTTGCACGAGATTTCTTGGATAGAAGGCGATGATGAAAGACGAGCCCCAGGGCTCGATAATAATGGGATTGACTCGGACAAAGAAGATCATGGAAGAAATGATGGCGTATTATGGATCATATCATTTCCGCAAATAATTAAGGAAATCAATTCCAGCGATGGAAGATTTGAACACGCAATGTGTGATAATCCAGGGGAAAGAATCACCTTTGAATTAATAGATTGTGAAGCCCTAGAAGCGACACCCGGGACCGGTGGCGGCCTATATGCTATCCCTGACGACCAAAGGAGAATCGATGATATTGTCGCTCAAGCAAGTGGCGGGTTTGATAATTTGGTGAAGGATACCAACGGCGATGGAGTTTGGGATACAACCGCAGTAATTATCGGAATGACTCACGACATGTCCATTACTGAATATTGGGATGATTACAAAGAATTCTTCATCCATGTCGATGAGGTGATCGATTTAGATAATCGCCCAAATGAATACCGTCAGACAACTATGGTTCAAACAGGACTTTCTAAGGTATTAGAGGATGTTTCGGATGAAATTTATAATGACCTGCTCAATATGATGCCGATTTCCCTATTCATTACAATTTTGGTAATTATGGCTTTACATCGGTCGTGGAAAGTCGTCGTAATTACAGGCACTCCGATAATAATGGCGCTGGCTGTTACTTTTGGCGCTTCGGTATTGCTCGATATGACCTTGACGCCAATGATAATCGCGACATTTCCAATTTTGATTGGTTTGGGGGTAGATTATGCTCTACATATGGTCAATAGAATCGAAGAGGTGCGGCGAAAGCTAATCGATGAAGCGGTGGAAGAACAAGAAAGGCGCCGAAGAAAGGGTTTACCTCCGAGTGAAATTCCAGATATGTGGGATCCCGATTTTTATCGCTCATGTGTTATGGAAATGACCAAAACAACCGGTGTCGCAGTCCTGTTATCTGCAATTACAACCGTGATTGGGTTCTCGGTACTAATCATGCCAAATATCGTATCGATCATACCGATTAGATCGGTTGGAATGACTTTGGTTGCCGGCATCATTGCCACATTGGTATTTTCTTTGATAATGGTGCCAACGCTCTCATGGTTGCTAAGATTTTCCAAACGAACAAACCCTCCAATGTGGGGTAAAATCTCTAGATTACCGGTCAAGCATTTCGCAATTGTTTTGTTAATCGCTGGGTCCATATCGGTCTACGGTGTCGCAAATATAGATGAGATGTCAAAACCAATAACCGGGTCTGATCAAACTCCAGACAATATTCCCTCAATGGAAGCACTCGTAAAATATTCAAATACATTTAGCGGAGGCCAAACCTCATTATTTATCTTCGATGCAGTGAATCACCCCACCGATGAAAAATACAAAATTAGGGATTTAGCAGTCTTGGATGCCATGGATGCATTAGAACAACAAATCGATGATGTTAATCATACCAATACCACTAGTCTCATCACTTTCCTCAAAGCCATACCTGTATCTCTCACCGAACCAAATACCAACCTTTCACTTTACGATGGCACTTTGTGGGACCTCCTTCACGACGAATGTTGGGAATCAAATGATCCGATAAATTGTGGTGCTTGGATCGTTTTAGATGCACTTAGTACCGATGGAAAAGGCCGAGAACACTTGAGGAAAGATATGGTAAATGTCGCTTATGACACACTTTCGAAGGAAGTCCAATGGATGCTAACCAACGAGGGCGGAACCAAAGCTTTGGTTTATGTTTCTCAACCATATATGAATTTGAGAGATGCTGGAGAATTGCGTGACAGTATCGATTTGATGCTTGCAGAAGATATCGAAGAACCCGGCTTGAAAGCATCGCCATTGACGGGAGGACTGCCGGTCAGTTTGGATATCGACAAAGGAATTCACGACACCCAAAGTGCAACCACAATCATTACATTGATCATTTTAACGATTCTGTTGATGATAGTGTTCAGATCACCAAGACTTGGAATATATACCATGATCCCAGTAGCCGCAGTCATTATTTGGCAACCATTATTGATGAGATCAGGTGATGTAAATGTCAATATATTTACCGCAATGATCGGCACAATTGTGTTCGGCATTGGAATCGACGATGCCATTCACGTGATGCATCGAATTCAAGAGGAAGGAGAATCCGCTCTTGGCATCTCAAAAGCGATCGAACATACAGGTCAAACCATTTTCGAAACCACAGCAACGACTGTTGCCGGTTTAAGCGCAGGATTTTTCGTTGCTTTCCCAGGATTAGAGAACTTCTTCATCTTGATGATGCTCCTAATCTGTTTCGCTTTCATTACCAGCGTGTTCTTATTGCCCGCTTGTTTAGCAGCCGACAAGGTCGTTAGGGCCAAAATCAGAGGCGAGGCAAGTTTCATGGACTTTGGTGATGACATCGTACTAACCGATGAAAATATGGATGCTATAGATGCAGTTCTTGATTCATAGATCAAAACTAAGGCGTGACTCTACGAGAATCGCGCGGGAATGGAATGACCTCTCTAATGTGGTCTGCACCGCTCAACCAAGACACAACTCGATCGACTCCTAAGCCAAACCCTCCGTGTGGCACACCGCCATAAGTTCTGGTATCGATATAGAATTGGTACGGTTCACGAGGAACCCCTTCCTCATCAATTCTGGCAAGAATTTCTTGTTCTGACCAAGTTCTCTCACCACCACCAACAATTTCACCATAGCCCTCGGGAGCGAGCAAATCATGGCAAAGAACGTATTTGTCATCCTCGGGATCTACTCGGTGATAGAATGGCTTGGCTATCTTTGGATAATGGGTTAAGAAATGCGGAACATCGAAATCTTGAGTTAGGATTTTCTCTTTTGAGTAATCCAAATCTTGTCCCCACTCGATATCGACGCCGAGTCCTTGTAGGGTTTCAACCGCCTCATCGTACCTGATTCTTGGGTATGGACTATCCGCATAGCGAGCTATCAAATCCAAATCTCGGTCGATGCTCTTCAAATCATCTTCTCTTTCCTCGAGTACGGTTTTTGCAATATTTCTGACAAGTGCTTCCCCATGTTCCATTATATCGGAATTACCGGCCCAAGCAACTTCCATTTCGGCGTGCCAAAACTCGGTTAAATGGCGACGAGTACGGCTTTTTTCGGCTCTAAAAGAAGGTGCAATTGTGTATAGTCGCTCCAATGCTGGCATTGCTGCTTCCGCATATAATTGCCAAGATTGAGTTAGGTAAACCTTCTTGCCAAAATATGGCACTTCAAATAAGGTCGAACCGCCTTCAACCGCACCTGCAACGAAGTTAGGTGCATGGTATTCAGTGAATTTTAAATCTCGGAAATAGGAGTGAATCGCACCAAAAACCGATGAACGAATTTTCAACATAGTAGTCATTCGACTGGTCCGCAAATACAAATGTCGATTGTCCAGTAAAAACTCGGTCTCACCGCCATCAGCTGCTTGCATTGCACTTTGGGTAATTGGGAATGGAGTTTCAGGTCGAACTGCGCCGACAACCTCAGCCGATGAAACCACTAATTCGTGTCCACCAGGGGCTCTTTCATCGACATTAACAATGCCCTTTAGGATGACTGAAGCCTCGATTAGAGAATTTTTGATCTCCTCGAATGCTTCCTCACCGACCGCATCTTTCTTGACAACACATTGGATAGTGCCGGTCGAATCTCTCAAAACGATGAAGCGGATTTTATTCGAACCACGAGTTCTTTTGATCCAACCCATCAGTTCGACTTCGACACCATCGTGGTCTCCGGCTTGAACATCGCCAATCCAAAACTCCTTCGCCATGTCCCTGCCGTTGCGGGCAAATGCCTTGAATGCTCCTTCGCTCGACCCTCGTTGCCAAAAGCATCAAACATAAGCGATAATACTGTGCTCTGTGTCGCCCACCGTCGTCTACGCACTTGGAGGGAATGCCCTCGAATCTCCGACCGGAGATTCGCAAGAGGAGAGTGCATTGGTTCTTGCAAAGGTAATGAGTGATGTCATCGACTTGCTCGAAGCTGGCTGGAGAGTAGTTCTAACCCATGGGAATGGACCCCAGGTCGGTCATTTACTCTCACTCGACCAAAGTATTAGCCTCGATGAATGGGTTAGTGCGACTCAAGGCATGATTGGTCACGAATTGTCCCTAAATTTGGATTCAATTCTTGCTAGAAGAGGTCGACCCGAAAGAACTGCAATTGTGGTCACAAGGGTCGAGGTCGATGCGACCGACCCTGGTTTTCAATGGCCGACCAAACCGGTTGGTCCCGTGCTGAATGATGACGACGTGATGTCAAAGGATTGGGATATTGCCCAAACTGAAAACGGCGCCAGAAGAGTTGTAGCCTCACCTTTGCCAATGAGAATACTTGATCTTGATGTAATTCGAGCATTGGTCAGCCAGCGAGCGATCGTGATTTGCGGAGGTGGAGGAGGCATTCCGGTAGTGAAGAAAGGCGATCATTTTGTCGGTGTGCCAGCAGTTGTCGACAAAGACCGCTTATCGGCATTATTGGCTATCAAATTACAAGCTGATGCCCTGATTATTTCTACTGCTGTCGATGCGATTAGAACGGATTTTGGAAATGAGAACGAGATTGTACATTTAAAATTGACAGTCGATGAAGTTATGAAATATATGGCTGAAGGGGAGTTTCCATCAGGATCGATGGGGCCAAAGGTCGCTTCGTTGGTCGAAGCGGCTGTTCATGCGCCGGGATTACTCTCGGTTTTATGTCAACCAGGTGATGCATTAGGTGCCCTTCGTGGGCAGCTCGGTACAACTATTACGAACCGATAACTTAGCTAAAATAAGGGCTATATTGTATCAGCACGAAATTTCGATTTCGCTTTTCTTGCCCGGCTCATATCACAAATATTTGCGTGGTATTATTGGATTTGAGCAGTCTTGTGCTAAGATGGTATAGTCCTTAATTTTGAAAACAAACGAAGTAGAGTTGAGCGTTCACAATTATGAATTTGTAACGGCCATACGGGTAGCGTTTGTAATCAAACGCTAAACTACGTAATGAACGGTCGTACTGAATAAAGAAGTACAGTTCATTCCTAGTTCGAACCCCGTAGGGCACTCTATATGCATGAATTAGTAACGGGCCATACGGGGTTCGAACCCGCGGCCTACGGATTAAGAGTCCGTCGCTCTACCTGACTAAGCTAATGGCCCAACCCGCCGTCCTGAATCCGGTATTTAACCTAATCCGAAAGCCGGCCGTGTGAATTTAAGTAAACCGAAACACCATCTTGACCAGCCAATACCACTACATCACACATCGAGATAAATAATCCGACCTGAACAACCCCTGCAATTCTCAAAACATCGAGCTCGGTTTTTGCAGGGTTTCGGATGGTTGGCCCGGTATGAGCATCGGCGATCATATTGCCATTATCTGTCATGACTGGACCATCTCCTGCCATTCGGATATTTACTCGGCAATCCAAGAGCCTGCTCAAGGCTCGAACGGTGGCTTCATGAGAGAAGGGAGTAACTTCTATAGGAAGAGGGAATGCGCCTAAGGTGTTCACTCTTTTTCGGTCGTCTGCGACAACGACCATCGCCGCACTTTCCTGGGCGACAATTTTCTCTCTAAGCAAAGCAGCGCCACCGCCTTTTATCAATTGAAAATTGGGATCATATTCGTCTGCGCCATCGATGACGATATCGAGACCATCTATCTCTGATAATTCAACCAATGGAATGCCTACTTCGCGGGCTAATTTCTCGGTGGCCAAACTGGTTGGGACGCCGACGATCTCAAGCCCTTCCTCTGCCATTCTGCGGCCGAGTTCGATCACGGTATGTTTGACCGTAGAACCGGTGCCAAGGCCAACTTTCATGCCGCTTTTGACATATTTGCAAGCTGCAATTCCTGCTTCCTTCTTGAGTGCTTCAACATCTGCCATGAAGTTGCGACAAGCCGGCAGACGATAAGGCATTAGTTTGCGAACGACTCAATAGTATGGCAATCATGCCGTAGGCATGGACCGACCTAGATTAGCGATTTTTTTGGTCGTGATGTTTTCTGCGATGTCTTTTGCCCCGATGGCAAATGCCACGGTAGTCGCTGTAGGACAAAGCATCGACGTCGTCATTGGGTCAGGGCCGAATGGTATTTCCAGAGATTTTGAACTGGAAATCCCAGACTCGGAAGTATTGACAAATTTAAACCTCACAATTGATCCGGTCATTTGGCCGAGCGATGATGTTTTGACCTTTGAATCAAAGACTGATTTTGAGGATGCTCAGGCGATTATGGATGGGGTCGATCTTAATCAGAGCGGCTTGAGAATTCTGCCGATGGGTTATGAATGGGACTTCGAGGGTTCTTCTCAAAGTTGGACTTTTGGTGGTGGTGGTTGGGCTCATGGTTATGATTCAACCTTGGGTTCTACCAATGGAGTGCACAGTGGCACTTCTGCGATTTACACCTATAATGGAAATTATCCAAACTATATGGGCACTACATATTATGCTACATCGCCAATCGTTGATTGTACATCATGTCAAGGCTCTTGGGACTTAAAATATTGGAAGAGGCTTGGTGTCGAATCCGCATCTTACGACCATGCATATGTTGCGGTTAAATCTTCTAGTGGAAGTTGGACAAATGTATATTCAAGTCCTTATGGTTCTACAAATGATGGTTCATTCACTCAGCAAACTCATGACATTAGCAATTACATCAGTGGAAATTCACAATTTCAAATTAGGTTTGGACTTGGAAGAACCGATGGTTCGGTGACCTATACCGGCTGGAATGTCGATGATGTATTGCTCGAGCCGAGAGGAAATACCGGAACTGGAACTGCAAATTGGACCTCTCCGGCTTTCACTCAACGTGGACTGATGGCAATCGATGCAGAGGTACCCAGTTCTGCCCTGTTCAAATGGAGCATTCTCGATGCCGACACCGGGACATTTGTTCCTGGCTTCCAAGATCGTTCTGACCTAAGTGTTGATCTGAGTGCAATCCCGAAATCGCTTGGCCAATTAAGGCTCGACATAAATATGGAAACCACCAGTTATTCTCCAATCGTTCATTCGATCAAAATCGGTGGTGGAATTATCGAGGCATTCCATGAGGATCCTACAGCCCACGGCTGGATGGGTCATAGTGGATTCTCTAGTACCTCGGGAGCAAGTGGCACCTCTGATTTTCAATCACCCGAATGGGTTTCCTCTACGCCTTTCTCTAGAATTGACACCTCACTTTCATACACAGGCACCGGGGACCTACAAGCGAGTTTTGACGATGGACAATATATTGCAATTCCTGAAAATGGGCTTTATTCCTTGAGTAAACCTGCGACAAAAATTGCCATAAAGTTCGTTTCTACTCAATCGTGGACGATAGATCAATTATCTCTAGATTTACATAAAAATATTTATCCAAAAAACACTAGATTAGATATCGGTGTTGATGGTACTAATGAATTGATGTTCGATTACCCTCTTAGCAATCAAACCTGGTTATATCAATCACAATTCACCAACGGTGAATCGATGAATTTGAGCACAAGTTCGCAATCCGGCGATATTCTATTGATTCCGGTCCAGCACGGACAATTGGATGGCTTCAATTTCTTTGTGTCAGCTCCGTTTGCTCGATTGGATAATGTGTCGGTGACTCTTTCTAGTGGAACAAGTTCGTTCCAACTCGATTTAGGTATGGTAAGCGAGCCCCAACTAGTAAGGCTGAACGCTGAACAACTCGAAACAATTTTTTCCGCTCAGGCAGGAAACTCATTCCCAGCGACCTCTTCGGCGAATCAAAAATATACTGAGGTTAGCATGGAGGTAACCTCGTCAAACGGCGGAGACATTTACCTTACAGGATACTCAAGTTATCTTTGGCAAGGTACCTCAACCGGCGATTCCGATGGTGCTATTTTGCGCTCGATTAACTCAGAATTACCGGATGCTCCACTTTCAAACGGAACGAGAACAATATCTATTCCGATGGTGCTTGATTCCGCCGGAAGAATTTCCATCGGTTTGGTGGATTTATCTTCGATTGGAAGCCCTGAGCCGATCTCTATGACGATGAGCAATCAGACCGATACCTTGGTTGCCGGCCTCGATTGGTACGAATTTACCTCAACCTTCGACCTCGGTCCGATGGGGATCTCAGATGCGAGGTCTCACATCTTGAGTGAAGGCTGGTCATCTAGATTCGACATCGATGGCAGTTTGGTATCGACTGGAGCAAATTGTCAGTTAACAATTGGAACTTGTAATGAGGCCCTTGGAATGACAATCTCGAATCATTCGGCGACTTTTAATGGCTCGGAGGTTGAATTTTTCTACTCGGTTCAAATCGATTCTTCTCTGGCTTCGGAGCAATCATTGAAAGTCAGTTCTTCGATTCAAATGTCAAATGCGGTATCTCAGCCTGCTACGATGAATTTTGGATTAGGTTTTGACATGGGACTAGAACAAGATGTCGAAGTCGTCGACTGGAATATCATTTCAGCCTCGGGCATTAAAACTCCGTGGGATGCTCTATATTATGATCCAAATATTCCAGGTATGGTCGATGTTGAATTGAAATTCAAAAATTTAGATGATGTGCCAAGATCAGGCGCATTCACTTTCAATCTAATTCTGGATGGAGTCGTAGTTTCAACTACCGATGTCATCAATAATGGAATTGCCTCGCTAAATTATACACCGTTCCCGACCGCACCTTCTATGGTCTTAGAACTGCAAATCACCTCGGTTTATGGTGGAAACATAATTTGGAAGGTTGCTAAAAATGGCACCTTCTTACCCGATGACAAAGGTCCACTCTTGCTATCTTCTTCGGTCAATTTCTTAGACCATAGACCCTTGGACCAACCTCTCGATATTGTCTTCAATATCGGTGACCGACCGGTCTTACCCCAACACGCAGTAGCTCACCTCTACCCAAGTTGGTCTCAACCGATTCAGGTCGATTTGGTTTTGCCTGACGACTTCAATACCTACCAAGGAGATTACCTCCTTTTGTTCGACATCTCCCAAGCCAGCATCGGCGATACATTGTCGGGCTGGCTCGAAGTAGCCGACCCAGCCGGCCATCTCATGCCTGATGCTGGGTCGTCCAACGATCCCTTATTCACGATTAAATTCGGACCAGATGGAGCACCTGAGGTCTTGGCGGATGGATTGGGTTGGCAACATAGTGGAACTTGGCTCCACCCCGATCAAGAATATTCTTTGCTAATACCCCTAAAGGATGTCAACGGATACGGCGACATCTCGGCGGTCGAAATCGATTTAGCAGCGGATTCGACTGAAAATTTGCTTATCGATTGGGACCCTATTGATGGTTGTACTTCGAGTGATTCGACATTAATTCTCAGGCTTTGCTGAAATGTTCATTTTGCAGGTCAACATCTCGCTCCGTTGGTCATTTAATCCGGACTCTTCAATCGAAAGGTGGGTCAGAATTACCGCTCGAGATAATGCGGGACAATCTCATAGATTGGAACTCGAAAGCGACTCGTGGAGTTTTTCGGGTGAACTTGAAATCGATGCCAATACTGTTGCCTTTTCAGATTCAAATGTATTCGTGTCCCCGGGTTCAATCGCAATATTAGAAGCCGATGTAATTTGGTCTAAGAGCAATGTTCCGGTTGATTTCAGTGTTGATATTTTGGCCGCAATCGGGAATGATAGCCAATATGGAGTGAGCTCAAACGGTCGATTATCTATGTCGTTAATAGCGCCGAATCAGTCAGGAATCTACCCCATCTCCTTAGATTTAGCCAACTTGCCGATTGGAGTTATCGATAGAACCGATGATCAAGCGGTCGTCGCTTGGATGATCGTTGATTCTAATGCTCCGAGAATAACCCAACTCCTCTCGCCTTCAGCAGAAAATGTCATCGAGGAGAGAGATTGGGAAAATTTGCGATTCGAATTCATGATCGATGAGCCAGAAGGTCTCGACGTTGAATCTTTGCGCTTACATTGGATTCTGATGCCAGAGGGAAGAACTCTGACCGAACTCTCATTTATTGGTGGAAATGTTACGATGGAATTGATCGCTGGTACCGGTTCTGGAGGATCCATTCCGGTTGAAGGAATAATTGATTTAGAATCGATTTTGCCTAATTCCAGCAGAGACCTTGGATGGGATTTATGGATTTGGGTAAGTGGCCAAGACAATGCAGGGCAACAGATCGATGATCGATTCAACAATAAGGAATCTCCAATCGCAGTCTTACAATTAGAAAAAAGACGAGCAAAATTAAGTATTGATTCCGATGATATTGAATTGCTAAATAGGCACCCGGAAATTTTCGATACATTATGGCTTAACATAACCGTTCATAATTCTGGCTCTGTCGACGCTTCGACCAGCGTTAGAATCGAAGCGGTTGAATCCGGCGGAAATAGAGTGCTCCTCGAAGTGGTAAACATCATTGTTGGTGGAGAAAACAGTACTACATTCAAGATTAAATGGATCCCTGAAAACGAAGGAGCAGCCTGGATTGAGGTATCGACCCCCGAGGGATTAGAAGCACGAACAGATCCAATTCAAATCGATGAGGGAGCAAGCACTTACGTGGTTGGTGGATTCGAGGGCGTGGATAATGCTATGTTAACCGGATTTGGTATCATAACCGGAGTACTGATACTTCTGCTGGGATTCCTAATTATCACCGGTCCAAAAAAGGACCGAAAATATGATGATGAAGATTATTATTGATTCAACCCCACCCAATGGGTTGAAGAACTAATCGCTCACACATCTTGCTTGGAGGGTGCAGGAGGACTGCTGACAGACTTCGAGTCTGAGGAAAGTCCCCTCTCCACAGTGCAGGCGGTCGACACAAAGTCGAGACACAGAAATGGGTCGGTCAATGGTGCAGAAACGATACGATACGAGGTGTGTACGATGAATCTGAAAGGACGAGATTGCCACGTGGTCGATGAGACGAACAACCTCGCCGGAGCAAGTCCAAACAGTACCGATAATGCGGCGCGTTAGGGACAGGTAGGACGCATAGTTGAATGCAGTCACCGGTAAAACGGGAACAGAAAGGGGCTTACTCCCTGCACCCTCCACTCGCTAAATCGGACGAAGTCCGATGAAAAACACACCTGACAAGTGTCTGGCCTACATCAAATTAGTTCTGGCCTACATCAATTTGATGCGGGTGAACATCAACAGAGGCGAATGGTCTCAAGGTTTTGAGGTGCGTAGGTCCTAACTTTGAATTTTTCACGCAAGGTTCGACCTAATTCATTGCACTTGTAATAGTCGCCATGATGACAGATGACATTCTTCGGCCTTGGGCTCATATTCTCGATGAATTCTATTAATTGTCTGCGATCTGAGTGGCCGCTAAAACCATCGATTGTCGCCATCTCACATCCGATTTTTACAATTTCGGTTTGACCATTGATAATCATTGGAACCTCAGAGAATCCCTTTTGAAGCCTTCTTCCAAGAGTTCCTTCAGCTTGATAACCAACAAAGCAAAGTGCGTTTCTAGGTTCATGAGCCCAATGCTGGAAATAATTCATCACCGGGCCGCCATTGAGCATTCCGCTGGTAGCCAACACGATACAAGGGCTGCTGTCCAAAGTGATAGACTCACGCATATCCCTCCCTTGAACAGGGCGGAACCATTCGCTGGTGAATGGGTTTTGTCCATCGTCTTTCAGCAAACTCTTGCGCAATGATTGTGTCAAATAATTCGGATGAGCCGAATGAATTGCTGTCGCTTCTTGAATCATACCGTCAAGATAAACCGGAACCGGCTTTACTGCACCTGAACGGAATAGATCATCGATTGCAATCATTACTTCTTGTGAACGACCTACCGCAAAGACCGGACAGATCAATTTGCCACCGCGTTGGATGGTTCTACTAACGATGTCCTGTAATTCTTGATTTGCCTCTTCTCTAGAAGGTTGGAAATCTCCAGCTGCACCGTAGGTTGATTCGATGACCAGGGTTTCACAGCGAGGGAATCGATTACTTGCGGCATCGAATAGCCAAGATTTCTCATATTTTTGGTCGCCAGAAAAGACGATATTATGCTTACCCTCGCCGACGTGAAGGTGAACCGAAGATGAACCTAAAATGTGACCCGCATTATGGAATGTCAACTTTACGTCGGGAGTGATGTCGACGGTTTGTCCCCAATCGACATCGACTACGTGTTTCATGGCCGTTCGAATATCTTCCATATCATAGGGTGCTCTCTTACCTTCTGCACCACCAACTTTGAGGAAATCTGTTTGCAATAATAGCATAAGATCACGTGTGGGAGGAGTACAATAAACCGGTCCTCGGTAGCCGTATTTGAATAGAACCGGGAGCATGCCTGCGTGGTCCAAATGGGCGTGGGTTAAGACGACAGCATCGAGTTTTTCCATTGGCAATGCTTCTGGTGCGGTGAAATATGGCATTGGATCGGTGTCCGAAGCGATATTGACACCAACATCGATCATGACCTTGCTCTCGTTGGTAGTAACTAGATGGCAAGCTCTTCCAACTTCTCGATATGAACCTAATGCAGTGGTTCTAACCCAAAAAGAACCTGGTCTTTTTGGTCGGTAAATATTCAGTCCAAAGTCTTTTAATAACTTTCTTCTCTCCTTTGCGTTGCTACTTCTATAGCCTCTAATATCGTGAACTGTTTTAGAGTGGATCGGCGGGGTTCTCTCGAATTTAACCAACCACCCGCATTCATCTCGAACCGCCTTGACATTTGCTCCCCTTCGTCCTACAGCAAGACCTGGATTCTCACAGACAACTGTGACTTCACAATAACAAGAATCGAAATAAATCATTTTTATTCCGGCTTTTTCTTCTAATAATTCTCGAATAAAAGTCTCGGTTTGATCTTCAGGAAGCATTATCGAAGAATCTGGTCGCAAAACGATTCGGCGCTTGATAGATTTTGCAATCTTACCAATCAGACCTTCGCCGCCACCGAATAAATCGGGTGACGGGGTTATTATCGAGATATCACCAGCCTCAAGGCTGACCTCATATTCGACTCCTTTCGGAACTATCTTTGCAATTTCATCTTTCATCTCTTTGAAACTAAGTCTCATACTTAATCACCTACCTACCCACAGGAAAAAAGGTAAACCCAAATCATTGGGTTTGCGAACCATTTGCCCGCGGGTGGAGTTCGAATGACCGCTTAACGTATTAGAGCATTAGCGATCTCGGATTGGTCGACTTGGACGTATCCATCTTTGAGGGTAATGACTGCTAAGTCCATTCCGTTACCGGAAGCGGCATCTCGTTGAGCCGATGCCGAGAGTGAACGAGCAGCAAGAGCTACCGCTTGATTTCTAGTCATGTTTTCGCTGAATCCATCTTCTAAGACACCGTACATATAGGGTGAACCAGATCCTGTTGCACAATATGTGTCTGGAATCGAACCGCCTGCAGAATCTATCGAGTAAACCGATCCGCCATCTGGGTCAACACCTACGATGAGCAATTGAACCCAATGAGGTTTGCCGGAGAGGATGTTTGCAGTAAGTGTTGCTGCGCCCTTTACGGTCATTTGGGCTCCTCTTCGCAATTCGAAAAGAGAAACCTCAGCCGCGAGAGTTCGAGCAAGAGATTGCGCGTGACCTACCAATCCAGCGGTTGTTAAAGCGAGGTTTTCACCGATCTTGAAAAGTTTTTGAACACTCTTATTTGCAACGAAATGACCCATGGTCGCTCGATGATCTGCACCCACAACCACACCACCATTGAAAGTGATTCCAATAGTACTGGTTCCGGTCTTAACTACGCTTGGTCCCGATTCGTCCAAAATGATACCCCCACAAGAGAGTCCCCGTACAAACGCCGGGAACAAACCCTCGTCTCGCGGGACCCTTATCAACCAACCGTCACACCATGTAGGCTATGAGCGAGGAAGAACACAAGCCAGTCTCGCTCGACGACTTCTCCGGTGCACCCCCTAGAAATATTGATTTGCCATCGGCACCAACTGTCAAACAAGTTAGGAAAGAAGAAACGCTTTACCATGATTTGGAGATACTTTTTCCTGATGCACCCGTGCCGAGAGTTTCGACTGGATTGGTCCTTCATCGTGCGGTTTTGCACGATTTAACCGGCATCCCAGTCCTTCTTGATTGGCTTGCAGATGGCGATGCCGCAATCGTACAGATGGAGAAATTAATGGAGAGGAGCGTAGAGCTCGATACCGCCTTATTTCGGCTCAACAAATTCATCGAAGGTGACCTCAACGGCCAAATCGTAAGATTGACCGATACCAGATTGATGCTATTGCCCCCCGGTTGCCGTGGTGTGAGAGGGGTTGAAAACGAGGCCTTCGCCGAGGATGTTGAAGATTTGGGTCAAGGCGGATTCCTATGACCGAACAAGATATCGAAATGCCATGTCCGATGTGTTCGGTCGAAGGTCAACTCAAGATGTTAACTCATATCGACGAGATTCCATATTTTGGCGAACACACTCAAATCACAGTTTTATGCAACGCATGCGGCTGGCGCCAAACCGATTTTTTGCCAGCAGACGGCAAAAAGCCTGGTGCGAGTACTTTGGTAATATCAAAACCAGAGCATATGAGTGTACGGGTGGTAAGATCCTCCTCTTGCACGGTGAGAGTTCCAGATTTGGATTTGGAGGTGAAGCCAGGTACCGCTTCGACCGGCTATGTATCCAACATTGAAGGCGTGGTCAACAGATTCATGGACATCATCATCATGGTAACCCGTCAATGCTATGCTGAAGATGCACCGATGGAAGACATCAAGACTTTACAAGAGATGCACACAACTCTTCTCGAGTTGAAAGAAGACCCCATACCTAGAGCGATCACCCTCGAGTTCTTAGATCCTCATGGCCATTCTCAGATTTTATCGCCAGATGCTGTACAAAGAGACTTGAAACCTGAGGAATACGAAGAGTTGCCGGTTGGACCAGAGCCGGCTGTCTTTTCGGCTAACTCATAGAGCCATATGGTTTTGGATCGCTCGTAGTACATCGTTTAAATCTGTAGTCCGAATCGTAAGATCTGCGACTGCGACCGGCTTTTCATCCCATGGATTGAAGCAAATCGAAAGCCCGCTTTGTTCAAACATGCCAATATCTCCTGCCGAGTCGCCAATCGAGATGGTTTTCTCTTTGCCAATGTTCAATCTTCGTTGCAACATTTTCACAAGAGATCCTTTTCCGTGCATCTGAACCTGGTATCTTCCGAAATCACAGATTGAACCATCGCTCAATCTTAACCAGCCATTTGTAAATACGTGAAATTTTGTATCGCAGCCGCGGTGACGGTCGATACCACCCCAGCGTTTTCTCCACGGAGAATCACTAGGATATTTTATTGCAATTTGTCGAGCGGTCTCTTGCATTCCGCCACTAATAATCGCTATTTGATGGCCATTCTCTACCAACCAATCCAAGCAAGCAAAAATGCCATTCATCAAAGGAGTACCTTCACACATTTGGCGTAGAAGTTCATCTTGAAGGGTCGGATAAGTTTCTTTCATTAGGGAAATATCCATTTTGAGCCAATCCCATTCGTCTAGCAGCCCCTGATTATATAGAGAGAATGCCTCTTCGTTTGACACGCCTAATTTGTCGTAAACATATTGCCAAGTCGACAGATGGTCTACCAAAACGCGATCCATATCAAAACATATCAAATAACTCAAAAAATCACCTCATTCAGTTTTTGGCCAATCATCATACTGCGCTTGAATTTGCCGCACCTGTTTGCCCATAATGTAGAGAATAATGCCGACCATCATCGCAAATAAACCGATTAATGTGACTGCGATCACCGCTAAGCCAAATCCCACAGTTGATTGATTCCATTCATTGAAATTGTCTAATGCATTACCCGATAATTTGAATCCGATAAAGAACAAAATTGTTCCAGGAATACCAAAGAGCAGCATTGGGTGTTTGGATTCGATCATCCAGTAGAATAGTTGGGCAAATTTTGAGGCGGTAGCTAAGGATTCTCTTTGTTGGACCGCCGGAGGTGCCATCGAGGGGATAACACGAACTTTGAGTTCGCTAGGCAAATCGATAGGTGAGGATATCTGTGGTGCATCGGAAAGTGCTTCAAGGCCGAATCTAGAAGCGGCAAGATGTGTAACTGTAGCCGATTCATAAATCACCTCTTGGGGATTGATCCCCTCATCTTGGTCAACTTGGAATGCCATGTGGACATCCCAGTTTTCTCTCGCCCGATTTACCAATAGTGGCAAATCTCGTAATCTGAAAGATTTATTGACAACTACCAATAGGGTGGAATCATATTCATCCATTTCGAGCAATACTCGAGCCAAACTTGGGGCACTAAGGTCACCCTCATAAGAAATAACCTTGCAGTCAATCTTTTTAGCCAATTCAATAGTATCATCTGTACTACCGAGATCTAAGATCAAAACCTCATCAGCACTCTCTCGAGCTCTAACGACTAAGGAGACTAGGCGCAAGTCAAAATCCTTGCCAATAATGACGACTCTTAGACCCTCCATGTTTGCGACGGTGTCGCTCAACCTCCATGAAGTTCATGGCTAAGTTAGTGCAGGAAGGGCCATGTTCGAGGATTGGAAGGTCGCGGTCGTCATCCCGGCTCGAAATGAGCAAGAGCACCTTCCCAAAGTGCTCTCAATGATGCCTGAACTGGTCGATGAGGTCGTTGTCATCGATGATGGTTCGACCGATCGAACCGGAGCATTGGTTGCTAATGCCGATTTGATAAGACTGGAAGGAGAAGGTGTTGGCGCTGCTATAGATGCGGGCCATAAGCACTTATTAGCCAAAATCGAAGGCAGGTTTATTTCGGTTGTAATGGCAGGAGATGGCCAGATGGATCCATCGGATTTGACCTCATTATTACAACCGATAATCGATTCGAAAGCACATCATGTCAAAGGTGAAAGATTAGATCGTGCCGGAAAGATGCCTAAGATTCGCAGGTTTGGTACCTTGTTGTTATCATTTCTAACCACATTGGCTTGTGGCCAAACCATTAGAGATTCTCAATGTGGATATACCGCGACATCAAGCGAGGTTCTCAGCCAATGGGACTGGAGTAGATCTTGGAAAGGATATGGTTATCCAAATTGGTGGTTGATGCGCCTTAGCACAGAGGGCTGGTCGATTGCCCACGTCCCGGTTAAATCGGTATATGAGGGCCAGACGAGCGGCATAAAAATCCCATCTTTTTTTGCAGAGGTAAGCTTGATGTTATTGATAGGTTTACACTATCGGGTTTTCAAATCTGTTTTACCGATAATCTCTGTCCACCCAATACCAATCGCTTTGGTCATATGTTATTCTCTTGGTTGGTTAGGACTTGTTTACTCTCTAACCTACGGGGTGATTTTCTTTCCGATACCAATTTTAATGTGGTGGATAACACATAAATTAGACCGGGTTATCGTTGAGGTATTGAGGAGGCCACTCGAATGAGGATGCCAGGCCGATACGCATTTGCCCGCCATATTTTAGTAGGCACTAAATCTCAAGCTCAAGCGATTTTAGATGAAATTTTAAAATCAAAAAAACCACTCAAGACATTCAAAAAATTGGCTCGAGATTATTCTACGTGTTCTACTTCGGAGAAAAAGGGTGATCTTGGAGAATTCCACGAGAAGCAGATGGTTCCAGAATTTTCAAAGCAAGTGTGGGCTCAGCAATTAGAACATTGTGATTGTTTTATCAAATCTCGATTTGGATTCCATTTGATTTGGGTCCATTCTCGGGACGAATGAACCGTGAAGACAATATCTATGAGCCAACCTCAGGCAACTGAGCCGAATGTCATCCGATGAGAACGAGAAGACCGAAATCACGGTCATTGTCGAGAATAAGAGCAATGGAAATGCTCTTGCAATCGGCATTGCAATCATGCTTGCTCTCATCATTTTCGTCGTCGCAAGTGACGATGGAGTCGGTGGACTTCTTGGTGGTTCGGACTCTGACATTGAGGGCAATTGTGCCGATGGTATCGATAATGACG
>PSPR01000024.1 GCA_004195515.1 Methanobacteriota archaeon
TTTTCTCTTCTTTGAACTCATGTTCGTCCATTACTGCATCAGCCGGATTTGAAGGCAGGTTATTCCAACCTTCAGGCAAAGATTGCTTCTTCGGTTTGACCGCTCTCCAACCAGGCGTGGTTAGATGTCTTTGTTCTTTGATAAAATTTTGTCCCTGCTTAGCAGCGGTTCGCTTTTGTACGTCCCACACCGATTCGGGGTGGAAGGAAGCCAAGAATTGGCGGCAGATTAAATCGTAAAGCCGAGCGGCATCTCCGTCCAAATTACCAGGTGGTAATTTACCGGTTGGAATGATAGCAAAGTGATCTGAAACCTTTGAATTATCAAAATTCCGACCGACATTTTCAAGGCCGTCATCGACCAATCTTTTTGAATGAGGATGGAGTGAATCCTGAGCGCCTAATTGGCGGACGATTTTGGAGACCTCCTCCATCATATCCTCGGGCAAGTGCCTTGAATCAGTTCGAGGATATGTGGTTAATTTGTGGGTAGCGTATAATTCCTGAGCCGCACCTAATGTTCTACGGGCAGCCCAAGACCAGGTGCTATTCGCTTCTCGCTGCAAGGTTGTTAAATCGAAGTTTAACGGTGGTTTTTCCTTTGCATCACGATTGGTTTGCTTTACTTCGAACGCACCATCGCTTGCGATAACTTGTTCTAACATCTCTTTTTCAGATCGTTCTAAAATCCGGTGAGCTTTATGTTCTGGCTGCTCTGAATTATCTTTGTGACCTGCTCGCTCCCAGCGAGCGGACCAAGTCGCATCTCCAGCACTAAAGGTCGCTTCCAATTCCCAAAATGGCATTGGATTGTGGCCGAGGATTTCAATTTCATGGTCGACTATTATCGCTAATGTCGCGGTTTGAACCCGACCTAATGATAGTGAACTCTTGTCCTTTCTGCTGGTTCGCAAAAATGTCGAAGCGACACGGCTACCGTTCATTCCGATGATCCAATCGGCTTCAGCTCGGCTGACTGCAGCATCGCGTAAAGGCGAATATTCGTCTGCGCTAACTCGACTATCCCAAGCGTTTTGGATAGCATCATCCGTCATCGATTGTAGCCACATTCTGCTCATCGGTGCCTTGACCTGAGCGAATTCAACGATGCGTCTGAAGATCAATTCACCTTCACGCGCTGCGTCACAAGCATTTACGACCTCTGTGCAATCCTTTGCACTAATCATCTTCTTCATAGCGGTCAACTGCTTTCTATTCGAGCCCCGACCTGTAATCGGTTTGAGCAAAAACTTTTCTGGAATGAACGGCAATTGGTCGATGGTCTTTCGCCAATTTTTGAAGGCCTCATCATATTCTTCTGGAGTCTTTAATTCGAGTAGATGACCAACAGCCCAGGTCACTATGATTTCATCGGATTGCCAATGGGTTTCCATTTTATTTTTGATCCCCAATACCTTGGCGATATCGGCCGCCACACTTGGCTTCTCAGCGATGATGACGGTTGGCATGATTCGGGTCGGGATTGACGAGGCTACTTGAAGGTGCGCCAAACATGGATTCTGAGCAGGTACTATAGTACCTGTATTTTTTATGGTATTTTTTCAAGCCAAAAACAACCTTCTCCGAGCGGCTTCATCCCACTCACCTTCTGCTCCGGGTCCGGCACATCCTACACAACCAGGATAACCGGCTTGCAAAAGGTCCAGAACCTGTTGTTCAAAATCAGTCCAGCCACACCTCGGAACCCAGCATATTGTGTCAGCGGGTTCTTCGCCGCCGATTTGGAAAATCCCCTCAGCACTTAATGAGCCTATTTTCAATAATGGAAATTCTAAACGAGCAGGAATATGATCTGCGATTGCTTGAATCAAAATATTTGCAGATTCGATATCTTTTTCTTTAACCGAAAGTATACAACTTTCGCTTTTCAAAAACCGTCTCGCCGCTTCTCTTAACGATGGCCAGCGTACATCTGTCATCTGCATTATCCATGGCGATGTTAGCCCAAGACTTGAAGGATGCGCTCCTCAGCCATCAGTACAATGGGACTAGGTCATGCACTCATCGCAAGGCCGCTGATGGCTTTGATGGATAGTGAAAAGGCCCATAGAAGATCTCTATTGGCCCTCATTGGCCGCTTGATGCTCAGAGTACTTTACAAACCCAAGCAACTCAAATCCAATATTTTCGAATTGGATTTTTCCAATCCGCTCGGATTGGCTGCAGGAATGGATAAGAAGGCCGAAGCGATGACCGGCTGGGAAAACATCGGATTCGGTTTCATTGAAATTGGCGGTATCACCATGGAAGAGCAAGATGGTAATGCCAAACCTAGAATGTTTCGTTCATCCAAAGATAAAGCTTTAGTCAACCGAATGGGATTCAATAACCCCGGCTCCAAAAAGATGGCAGCACATCTTGGCAATTGCAAAAAACCTTCAATTCCTCTATTCCTTAATGTCGGGAAATCAAAGATTACCCCACTAAGTGATGCCGCGGGCGATTATGCCAAAACCGTCAAGCGCTGCTGTCCATACGTAGATGGCTTCGTCATCAATGTCTCTTCACCGAATACCCCTAATCTCAGGGAATTACAAAAGGACGAGGATTTGGCAAAAATCATCATCGCTGTTAAAGAGTTCAGCGCACATAAACCTGTATTGATCAAGATAGCACCCGATCTTGAAGATAATCAAATAAAGTCGATAGTAGATACAGCTCGCAATCTTGATTGTCAAGGAATAATCGCAACCAATACAACTGTCGAAAGACCTCATCAAAGCGGCATCATGAACCAAACCGGTGGATTATCGGGTGCTCCGCTCAAAATACGATCTACCGAAGTTATCCGGATAATTGCTGACCATACCGATGGAAGTTGGCCGATAATTGGAGTCGGTGGAATTTCAAATGCTGATGATGCTTGGGAGAAGATTATCAACGGTGCTTGTTTGATTCAAATTTACAGTTCACTAGTATTTGGCGGTGCTGGTACCATCAAAAAAATAGTAAATGGGTTAAATAAAAAACTTAAAGCCCATAATTTAGAAAACATTGACCAAGCGGTTGGTCTTGCTAGGAGGTCTTGAATTGCTAACCCACCGGACCAGACTTTTGCTAATCGGGGCAGTGCTTACTCTCGCCCTTGCGGCTACTTTGCTCATACAAACTCCTGAGGCCACCAGAACAATTGAGGAAGTGCTCAATGACCCAAACAGCCTTGAAGGGCGTAAAATCGCTATCAGGGGGGAAGTTCTCGATGGTTCCATAGATAACTCAACTAATAGTTTTGTAATTCATGGTGAAACGATGAGTTTAGATGTTGATTTTTCTAAGGCTGCTGTTTCAAATGGATTGGATGATAATCGAACGGTTTACGCCGAAGGTACCTTGATAAAAAAAGATGGCGTCTGGGTTTTTGAGGCTGAGATAATCAAGACTTCTTGTCCCTCAAAATACGAAGAACAGGCTGAATGATCACTATTGCAAATTTAGCAATGGCATTTTATTTGAACAAACTACCCCGGTGGGTTCAAAACGGACAGGGCCCACCGCCATTCGGGATAGGAGGGGAGTTTGCGTGCCCTTTTCCGCAAATCGTTGATGGCGGTCCGAACACCGAGGGGCGGTTCAGCCGGTCCGGAGGATTCCCGCAGGCGGACGTCGATGTCTCGCCCCCACGTGACCCGGGTGTCATGAACCGAAGCCGGAAGGAATCGGGAACCGAATAACCGGGGGATCAGGTCAGGCCGGGAACGGAGCAGCCCTACCTGGGGCCATGGGTGCCGTGGGGTATCGGGACGGAGGAAGTCTGTGGAATTGGTCCACTGGATACGAGAATCCACCTTTGGGATTCCCACTTTTTTTCCATCTCAATTTTAAATGTCAAAGACGACATCTGCGTACCAGCCCGGCCCTTCGAAAGATGGCACTTCAGGCCATTGAGAGTGTATTACTTGTCCTGCTTCCACTTGTTTGAATGCAAATTCATGAGTGGTAACAGCCTTAATTTCCACTTCTAATTCGACCAGGTTTTTATCAACAAATGAAACTTGAACCTCTATGAAACCATCTTTGACCATCGGTTGGCAATCGACTAAAAATTCATCGTTTCCCTCACAACGGTATAATACTTCATCGAGCCATTTTACCACTAAAAGATCGATATCGCCATCGTGTTGTACCTCCCATTTGGCGACATTTCTAACCACTGAATTTGTATCACAATTGTCCGAGACCAAAATTGACTGCATGCCTAAGGTCAATTCTTTGACCAGTTCGGAAGCATTCCGGGCGAATGCTCGCAATCCAATATCTGCAGTGGTCGGTCTGACCCAATAACTCATGGCGCCAATCACCTCTGTGAAATTTGCATATTCCAGGCGACTTCGGCCAAGCGGTCTGCTAAGTCAGCACCGGTTAAAGTGAAATTGTCATCTGAACCCATAATACATTCAACCGCAGCATTGGCTAATTGTGCAGCTTGATGATTAGTGAGAGATAATTTTAGAGCAGCTGCTAATGCTACTCCTGCTGCATCGATAATTCCTGTTACGCCTCTAGGCTCTTCAAGTGTACATTCGAGACTGATGACTTCGCCGTCTGAACTATGGACAGTAACTCCTTTTTCTCCTTCTAAAACCAATAGGTTACCCCATTGGTTATCAGCAACCAGTTGTTTTGCTGCTTGATATGAATCCTCGATTCCCATTCTTTTAGCCATTAGATCCAAACCTCTGGTTTGAAAAATCACCCAATCTGCACCGGTTATTCGGTTTAGACCAGTCAACTTTGGATCGCAAATTATTGGAACATTTGCGGCCTTTGCAGCGCCAATCAATTTGCTTGCTCCGTGGTCTGTGATTACACCGTGACCATAATCTGAAATGATAAGTACATCTGCAGAATCCAGTTTGTTAATCGCTTGTTCAATTATCAAGTCCAAAGCCTTTTCAGCGATTGGTCCATCGTCTTCGATATCCCATCGCAATAATAGTTGTTGGTTGGTGATAAGATATTCTCTTCCGGCGATGAGGCGATTTTTGACGGTTGTAATTCGGCCTTCCACCATTTCGATTCCATCGCAATCAACCTCTTCTGCCTCCAAAGCTTTGATGATATTTACTCCGGCCCTATCATTGCCAACTACACCGAATAAAAATGCGTTAAGTCCGATATTTTCCAAGCCTCGGGCGACGTGTGCAGCAGCGCCAACATCTTCGTAGCGGCGGGTTTCTTTGAGGACTGGGACGGGGGCACTCGAATTGAGATTATTCGCATATCCATGGATATATCGGTCGAGCATAATGTCGCCGACCAAGACAACATCACCGTGAAGATTTTTAATCTTATTTTGCAGATCGACCAGACGGTCATGAATCTCGTGTTGTTGGTCACTCATTCCCATGATTTTCACCTGCGTTCTAATCCAACTAATCACTCTTTTCTATCGAGTAGTTCCGCTAATAATGAAGCGTGCTTTGAATCGCTGATATCCATTGTCTTTCTTAGAGTTTGAAGCATGGCGTCTTCATCTGATGAAATCATTCCGTCTTCGAGAGCTGTGACCAGAGTGGCCCGGTAAGCCATAGTCTTCTCATCAAGAATCGGATCTTCCCTGGCTTCAGCCAATAGTTGTTCGTGAGTTTTGGAATCGATCTCGAATGCTACCCGCATCGTTTCCAGTAATGCGACCTCATCCTCAATAATTTCACCGTCGTCCAAAGCCTGACGCAACATGTCAAGATAAACCTCCTCGGGCGGAGGTGCGTTCATTGATTTTCGTGCTTCATCTGAGAGTCGGCGAACCCGATCTGGATGCATGCCAACAAATTCGACAACTTCGGAAAGTAAATGTTGTTCGTCTTTGGTAATTTTTCCATCTTCCCAAGCCCGAGCTAAAACTCGCCTTTTGAAACTGGAGATATAACCGGATTTTCGTGGAATACCATACCTTCATCGACGTGAGATAATAAATCAAGAGTTAGTTGTCCGCCTCCTCTTAAATTTGAAACCTCTACTCTTTCCCCTTTGAGAATTACGACTTCGGCTAGGATTTTATTACGAAGTGCACCTGCTCGCTCTTTGCCTACAGAAGTCAATCCATAGACTCGACGTCGTTGTTTTGCACCGGGGACGTGGCGTTGTCCAGTGATTAATTCCCCCCGTTGCTCAAGACGTTTGAGAGTTCTAGGAACGTGCTTTCGTTGAACGTGGACCGCAGCGGAAATACCCGCTTGGGTTACCGCCGCTGGTGCTTCCCATTGGCCCTCTGGAAGCGGGTTGTCAAAAAGATGCAAAAGCATCCTTTCTTCTGTGGTGAGCGTGCCAAGATATCCGTCGACCATCCTACCTCCCCTAAACCGGTGAGGTGGGGTGAGGCACATAAGGCTGGCTCTGTGTGCAGTTGCACATGGGAACTGGGAAAGGCGGCAGGCCGAGGCAAAGACCCTCGCGTCCAATCGGCCTCAATTCGATTGGTGCTCCATCGATTCCCAACCCTGAACCTGTAGCAAAGGATGGAAAATGGTTCATACCAAATCCAGTTGCTTCAAGACTATATCAAAAATCTGCACTCGGTACACCGGTAACCGATGGTATCCTGATGAGTGCTGAAGAAGTAATGTTTTGCCATTGGCACCGCCATATTCCAGTAAGTGAAGAATGGGTTGGTCAAAGGTTGATTGAAGATCCTGATTTTGCTCATCGCTGTGTCGCATTTGACATCGCTAGATCCGGTGGGGAGAAAACCATCCCTATAGATGGAAAATGGCTGCGTTGGCCCCGCGATTCTCACCCCTCCATATCCGGCCCGGTCGCACAAATAAAATGGGCTCGAACCGGCGATGATTTTGATTGGGAGAGTCTATTTTCTTGGGTCGAGGAAGTGAATGATTCGGGATTGATTCCAGAGTTGGCTTTGGTCGACGATGAGATGGACGTTACGATGTACCGACTCTCCTCAATCGATCCTAGAGGTTCACTAACGCCTTCATCACCATCAAATCCTAACCAACATATCGGTGTCGAACATCTTTCACGGCGATTTTACCGGGCCGATGAAAGCGCGTGGATGGCCGGTGATTCAGATGATGTGAGTAGATTATTTGGCGAATTGAATTCGCGTGGTTTAATGATGCGGCCCGGATTCAAATATGGCTGTCGTTGGCGGGTTTACACTACGCCAATCGATGAAGAACACGCTCCTTGGTTGATGCAATTACAATCGGATGCACCACAGGATTGGGAAGGAGTTTGTCTATCGGTCAGGTTGGCTGAAGGGGTTAACAAAGGCTGGGTCGTGGCCCTCGATTCCAATGGATGGAACTTCTTGATGTTCCGTCGTCACCTTCCGGGTCGTTGACCTAATTCCAAGAATTACCCAGAGAGAAGCCAATACCAGCGCAATCGGAACCATAGTCGATGGTTCGCGCCATTTATTCAACGGGTCATCTTGTGAGGATTGGGCAATTAATTCGACTTCAATTCGCCATTGGTGACCAGAATCCGAAGCGAGGATCAAATCGCCAGATGCAAGCATTTGTGGACTCAGCAAATCGTTCGGCACGATTTCCAAGGTGACGATTGACCCATCTTTGAGGTCTTGTTTATTGCTGGTTGATGCGATTCTTTCGATCGGTCCATCGATGCCGACCAGCCAAAATTGGCTATAATCGCCATCCATCTCGATTGGGATCTCGAGAGTGCTTGCTGAATCGTATGGAATAGTCGCTTTGAATTTGGATTCGATTGGGATATTTCCCAAGACTTCGAATTCGTGAATGATATCTATTGGTGTGCCATTATTTGCGCAGGTAATCGTCCCAGAAATCGTTCCGATCACCCCTTTTATTCCAGGGGCTGAGAATACTAACTCCCCATCGGTAAAAGTGAGGTTTCTTCCATCTGAGCTGACTAGATTTGTGGTTAAACCATCACAACTTGCTATCATCGGAATATTATCATTGGCAGTTAGAACAGAGCCGTGGTCGGGCAGGTCCACTTCAATATCGTGGCCGCAACCTTCACTGCTGAATCCAACCGAATATGTACCGTTTACAATACTGACGTTTGCGGTCCAATCAACTAATATTCCATCTCTATTACGAATTTGGATTCCCTCAGCACCAAATTGTGTACCATTTTGGAACAAGTCGCTCGATGTCCCTTCATTCTTGCCTTGAACCATGTCTTGTGCCCCATCGGCTTCTATCACCTTGAGCCAGGGTCTTTCAGGATGAGAATTAACCAAATTATTATCTGGGTCACCGCTGCGTAAATCCTGTTGTAATACCAAAATCCCATGACCTGGTAATCGCGTGTCATAGCCAGAATCACTACGTAACTCAACCCAAATGAATTCATCATCAGAAATTCTAATTTTTAGGCCATATCCTGATTCAGATATGCCTTCCATTTCAATTTCAGGTCCAGAACAAGACGAATTATCCAGCCATTCCAATACCACATCTTGGTGCCAAAGTACTCCTAGAGTTTCTCGGCTAGGCGAAGTCGGCACCGCAGGCCAAACACCATTGCCATTCCAGTTTCCAGATGCCATAATGTCCCACTTTCCAACGCCTTTCCAATTCTGTTGCACGGTTGAATCATGGACGGGATAAAGATCTAAACCTCCGAATTGGTGGTACATTTCATGGATAATTGTCCCAAAATTATTCCCCGACTTTTGACTTGCAATTGTATAATGACCTATTTTCAAATCGCCATCGAGGTTTACCACATCTTCAGTGCTCGAAAAATGCGACCATATCCTGGATGAAGAACCACCACCATCCTCTTGTGGGCTTGCACAGTGCAAGATGAGGAATCTATCGACCCAGCCATCTTTATTGAGGTCGAAGCGGTCCCACTCAACATCATCTTTGATGGCATCAATTACTTCATTGGCTAAAGTGTGAGGGTTCTTTCCATCGATGCCTTGGTCACGGTCTGAACCGACATCGTTGCCATATGTCGCCATGCCAAATTTAGTTGGAATGATTTGGTCATGGTAGGTTATTCTCAAGTTAACATCCTTTCCGTTGGTTTGGCTTAAATGATTATTTGCGGCAACATCTAGCATATTTGACGCTCTTTGTTGATTGCAATTGGCTAGTTCATCTTGGTCCGGGAAATCGATGAGAACAACCAACCAATTTTCATCCGGTTGAATGCCAACCAAAGGCCCTTCTTCGTTTTGGATGATGATGGCATGGTCTGCAATCCATTCCTCTAATGCATCGCCATTGGTCCAAAATCCACCCGCTAAAAGCAGGAGAGTTATGGCGATTGGCCAGCCTATACTCGGACGCATCAGCCTTTGGCTGATTCTAAGTACGGTATCAATCATTGGCTCTCATGTACGATTGAAATGCCTTTTTCTTCTAGTGATTGCAAGAGCAAATCACTTGGATTCTTTATCCATGCTTGACCTTTTACAACCTGCATTCCAAACGGTATTTGCTTACCGTAATGAATGGTTTTTAGCTCATTATGACGAATAATCTGTTGAATTTTTTCATCCGAGTTTTTCTGGGACCAAGGACCGACTAATCCTGCCATTGCTAAGTCCATATCTACCAGATCACCATCGGTTCGAATCGTTGATAAATGTGCTAGGTCCAAACTTGAAATTTCGACGGCTAAGAATTTGAATGATTGAGTTAAATTAAATTGTAGTTCACTAATATTGCAACCAGAAAATACCAATTTATTAACTCTGAATTTTTTCACAATATCCAATAAGTGATTTTGTTGGGTTTTATCATCGCAAACATTTTGAAATTTTATAATTCCCATGCCATGTAATGGTTTAATCGATGGAGTGGTGTCATGACAGGAACAATTGACATAGAGGATACGATTAACTCCACCATCCACATCTAATAAATCCCTCAAGCCATGACCGGATGGCAAGGCTGAGTTGAAGAATTTTATTCCCGCTAATTCGACCAACATTATTGCAAATACAGTCAATGTTACCATCAATCCAGGCAAAGTTGACGGGATGACCAGCCACAATAGCATGACCATCATTCCATGAACCCTCAATCTCCACCAACCGGCATTTCCTTTCCAGATCAATTTTGCACTGCCTGCGATAAATACGATACTAACCGCTGCCAAAACCAGTACCATCATCCATGACAGAGATATGGCTACCCTCAATATTTCTGCAGCATCATAGCGACCGACCAGCCCACTTGCTTCGCTCGAACTGTGAGCAATTTCGTATAACCATGGTAAGAATTCCATGGTGGTCCACCAAAGGGTCAAACAGGTCACACAATACATGATCACCATCCAGATGATGAATGATTTTCTTTCACTTGGTAAAAGTCCAGGCTTTAGGAAGCCATATGCTTGTACAATTATGAATGGTGCAGTTGTAAATATACCGAAAATCGCGGCACTAAGCCATCTTGTTGCAGCCCATTCATCGGGTGCAAAAATGTTAACACAATTTTCAGCACAAGGGTCTAATCTCATGAGAATTGTATGCAGAATTTGGTCGATCGATAATGACCAAATAGCCGTCAAAATCAACCACAAAATGACGACCATCGTTAGTCGTCGACTCAATTCATCCAAATGTGATTGAATTGGAGAGCTGTCATCATCGGACAGGCTCAAGTGATTCATAGCGCATCAAACAATGTCTTTTGCTTGTTTTGGTGCACGTGCTTGTACCACGGTTCGGTAAACACCGAAAATGCCCCAAAGAGTGCACATTCCAATCACTAGGCTATAGCCCCAGGGGAGATGAGAATCAACTGCCCATCCGAGTAAGATGAGCATAGAGAGGGTCATCACACCACGGATGATTGCTTGAGGAACCGCCAAGGACATGTCTAGATGTTGGGGCCCGCCGGTGAACCGTCGTTCGTAGAATTCCCCTTGAATTACCGCAGCAACGATTAGTATCGATAAAGTGGTGTAAAAGTATAGATTGCCATTGGTAAAGTAATCATCAGCGAGTTCTGCTTGGTGTTCAGCCTCAATTTGCTCAGCGGATTTTTGCCCGAATAGTGAATCGTAATCACCGATGCTGATGGTTCGAAGACTCGGGTCTTCGTCGATTGTGGCTGTGCCGGGAGAATTAATTGTAAATGTCAATATATTCCATGCATCGCCATCAGAAAACATCTCATCACCATCAACCGCATTTCCGACCATCGAGATATGAACATCTCCTTGGTCGCTATCGGGAGCGACCCATGTAATGGTCCAATCATTTCCAGGGGTGGATTGTGAAAGTGCACCAGGGGAGTCGGCGACAACTTGGGAACCCTCTCCTGGAGTTAGGCTTCCAGTGCCATAATCCCAGATCATGAATCCACCATTTGAGTTGGTGTTATGAGTTAATGAGATTATCATATCGTAAGATTCACCGGCAGTATAAGCTCGTGGCACACCACTGATAGAAATGGTAACTTCACTTGAAGGAGATTCGCCAGCGCCATGGCACGAACAGCCCTCTTCGGGTATGATGCGGTCATTGCGTTCCCACGGTGGCCCTTCGGAGTAGCCCATGGCCGGAGCAGCCAATAGAAGAGCGAGTGTCGCGACCAACAAGATGGTGAATCTTCGTGACATCGATTTACTCCACCTGTGCCTTGTTATTGAACATTACCAAGCAATTTCCTTGTTATGATGGAATCAGAGTTCCTTGATAGCACTATTCAATTCGGTCATCATTGCCTTTCCGTCTCCGAATAACATCATGGTTTTGTCCTCGTAAAATAGGTCATTATCGACACCAGCATAGCCAACGGTGCGTGCTTGGTCGACGTCGATGATTGGCATTCCTGCCAATGGACCAGTATCTCCACGTGCTGCTGGATTTGTTGTATCGTTTGCTCCGATAACGATCGCCATGTCACAATTTGCGAATTCTGGATTGATTTCATCCATCTCAATCAATTGTTCGTAAGGAACATTTGCCTCTGCCAATAATACGTTCATGTGGCCGGGCATTCTGCCTGCGACCGGATGAATAGCATATTTGATTTCGGTTTCGAATTTACTTTCCATCAGATCTGCGAACTCCTTGACTTGGTGTTGACATTGGCTGACCGCCATTCCATAACCTGGTATGATGATAATTTTTTGAGCACCATCTGCCATCATAGCGACCTCTTCGGCATCGGTACCAACCTTTGTTCTGGTCAAGTCTTGCTTTTCGGTGCCGCCAAATGACTTGAACAATACGTCACCCAAGGTTCTATTCATCGCTTTACACATGATGAATGTCAATATCAATCCAGATGCACCGACAAGACTTCCCGCGATAATCAAAACACTATTTCCGATAATGAACCCAGTGAATGCCGCTGCTATTCCCGATAATGAATTGAGAAGACTCACAACTACTGGCATATCTGCTCCACCTATTGGTAATACCAATACGAGTCCGAGAATACATGAGATTGCAATGATTGCCCAAAGATAATTTGTGTTGGTAATGTCATTGATTGAAAGGTAGATCAATGCGATAACCGAGAAGAATAGAATTCCTTTGATAGGGTTCAACCAAGCAGGTCCCCATGTTGGGGTTTTTATCCACTTGCCAAAAATTTCCACGCCGCCTTTTAATTTATACATAGCCAGCAAAGAACCGGTCAAAGTCATCCAACCGACAAGAGCCGAAAGCCCAGCAGCGATAACGATCACAGGGAGGTCGAGTCCGGTTGGAGCAACTTTCCCTTCGTAAATATAAGTCCAACTTTCAGATAGTGCGACCAAAGCAGATGCTGCTCCGCCGAATCCGTTGAAAAGTGCGACCAACTCGGGCATTCCAGTCATTTCGACTCTTACTGCCATGATATAACCGATGATTGAACCGGTGAGAACACCAGCAATGATCAGGGTCCAAGAAATAATGCCTTCCTCGCCTAATTGCATTTGGGCGACGGTTGTAATAACAGCAACAGCCATTCCCATCATACCGTATTGGTTTCCTTTTGGTGCAGTCCGTGGATGACCCAATTTCTTGAGTCCAAATATGAACAATGCTGCAGAGACAAGATAGCCGATAGTTATCCAAGATGCTTCCATTTCAAGCCCTCCTCTTCTTACCTGCAATCATTTTCAACATTTTATTGGTTACAGTAAATCCGCCTACTACGTTGATCATCGCTAAGACGATTGCAACGAAAGCAAGAAGACCAGAAACTGCAGTATTGCCGCCATCGAATGCGACATTTGCACCAAAGAGAGCACCTACTACACTGATGCCCGAAATTGCATTCGCCCCACTCATGAGCGGGGTGTGAAGCATCGAAGGTACCTTGGTAATCAATTCAAATCCGAGGAAAATTGCAAGTACAAATAATGTTATTGAGCCGATTAAAATTTCTGGGGTCATCAAAGAGCACCTCCTAAGCGGGTTTGTTTCGGATGTAATTTTCCATCTTGACAGATTAGAACTCCACCCATTCCAGAGACATAAAAATCGCTATCTTCCGGAGCACCGACCAAAATATCATCACTATCACTAAGACCGAATCCATTCTCCTTGTCAACCAAAGAGGTGATGAAAGAGGTCATGTTATTTGAGAAGAGCATCGAGGCCGAGTTCGCAAGAGTACCTGGAAGGTTTGAGGTTCCAACGATGATAACTCCATTATCGGTAACATGAATTTCACCGGGTTTGGTGAGTTCACAATTTCCGCCAACATCTGCGTTCATATCGACGATGACGGCACCTGATTTGAAATTTGCAACCGCACTTGCTGGAACAGTAATAGGTGCTGGCCGCCCGAAAATACGCGCGGTTGTAACGATGATATCAGCATCTTGTGCCACTCCACAAACAGTATCGTTTACCTTTTGGATGAATTCCATCGTCAAAGGTTTAGCATATCCTGATTCATCTTCGAAATCATCCATTCCTTCGACTTCGATGAATCGGCCGCCGACCGATTCAATTTGCTCAGCAGCAGTTTTTCTGACATCGGATGCATAGACTACTGCACCGATTCTCTTAGCTGTTGCAATCGCTTGGAGTCCTGCGACTCCAGATCCCATGATCACAACTTTTGCTGGTCGAATAGTTCCAGCGCTTGTGGTCATCATAGGAATGCCCCGGGGTACATGAGCAGCACCCAATATAACCGCCTTATATCCTGCTAGATTGTCTTGGCTAGAGTTGACATCCATCGATTGAGCTCTCGAAAGCCGACGAGGGATCATATCCATGCTAAGCAAGGTAATGCCACCGTCGATACAAGCCTGAACCTTTTGTGGGTGACGGAAAGGATCTGATACACATGCGATGATTTGGCCCTTTGATAATTCGGAACAATCGACCATTCTTATCGCGATAATGATTTCACAAGCCAATACATCGGCCCTTGAACCAACCGTTGCACCAGCCTCGCTATAATCCGAATCTGAATAGTTTGCACCATCGCCAGCACCTTTTTCGACTATTACTTCAAAACCGGATTTGATCAACTTTTTCATGCTTCCCGGAATTATTGCAACTCGGGGTTCACCTTCAGGTTCCATAGGTACTCCAATCTTCATGATTTCACCAACTCACATGCACGTACACATGCTCGATATTTGCGCCCACCCATAACCGGTTCTTGAACGACTCGGTCAATATCGCAAAACCAAGTGTTATCAAAAACACCGGCTATCCTTATGGTCATCCTATGTTTGGACCAAGATACTGGAGTGGTCAAATATGGCAACAGGTCGCAGAAAAATAGCAGTTATTGGAGCAGGAAATGTCGGTGCAACTTGTGCATTTGTATTAGCGCAAATGAAAATTGCAGATATTGTTTTATTGGATATCTTTGAAGGCTTCGCAAAAGGAAAAGCCCTAGATATGAGTCAAAACTCCAACGTTCTCAACTATAACGGAACCATCACCGGTACCGCGGATTACACAGATATAACCGGTTCCGATGTAATCGTTGTCACCTCTGGTTTCCCTCGTAAGCCAGGAATGACCCGAGAAGACCTCATCGGAAAAAACGCCGATATTGTATCACAAGTCGGAACAGGCATCAAAGAACACGCACCCGATGCAATTATCATTATGGTTACCAACCCACTAGATTTGATGACTTACCATATGCAAAAAGTCACAGGATTCCCAACCAACCGTGTTATCGGCCAAGCAGGAGTTCTCGATAGTGCTCGCATGGCTCATTTTATCGCTCTCGAACTAAATTGTGCTGAGGAAGATGTTTCACCAATGGTCCTTGGTGGCCATGGAGATACCATGGTTCCTCTACCTCGCTATACAACCGTAGGCGGAATACCAATCACCCAACTCATCAGCGAGGACCGCATCGAGGCAATCGCTGCACGCACCGCTAGCGGTGGCGGTGAAATCGTCAAACTTCTCGAGCGAGGCTCGGCGTTTTACGCACCGGGCTCGGCAGCAGCAATCATGGCAGAAGCGGTTTTGAACGACCGACGCAGAGTCATCCCAGCATCGTGTTATCTGACCGGTGAATACGGATTGGAAGATGTTTACATCGGCGTTCCATGTATCATCGGCGCAAATGGGGTCGAGGAGATATTCGAACTCGATTTGAGTACTGAAGAAATGGATTCATTGCAAGGCTCTGCAAATTTCTACAAAGGACAACTCTCTGACATTCTCGGATATTGAAGTTGATATTGATGGTGCGGGATCTAAGAATAGATTTTCTGCGCTCTATCGCAATCTTGTTTATGGTCGAGGTGCATATCGCTGCGACCATTGCTCCAGAAAACATCGCCAAGGGTTCGTCCTTAGGTCTATTATCGGCTTCGATCGGGGGATTAGCAGCTCCTCTCTTTGTGATGATAGCAGGGTGGGGTGCTGCAAAATCATCAAATAATGGAATATGGTTGAGATTTTCCTTCTTAATGCTAGCTCAATTGCTTGTAAATTTGATAGCATCTCACGTTTTTAATTGGTATACGCCAGGAATTCTTAGCCTACTCGCTGTTTGTGGACTTGTTTCGCCAATGTTGAGGAGAATCAATGCGAGAAACTTGAAAATCTCATTCGCATTCTTACTGGTTTTGCCATTTTTCCTCTATCGAATAGATGGAACTTGGACTTCTGTTATTACTGCTGACGGAATTATTGAATGGTTGAAGTTATTGTTGATTGATGGCACTTATCCACTTATCCCATGGTTAGCATTTTTCGTGCTTGGGTTTATAGTTGCACAAAATCAACAGAAACATATTTTGGCCACTACGAGTATTTTATCGCTAATTATTGCTCTTTATGCGCTGGAGAAAAATTTGGCTTGGGCATTGACTAGCGGTGATGCATTATTGACCTTCTTTCCTGCAAGTTCATTCTTCATCATCAATGCGACCTTTGGTATTTTGTTATTACATTCACTCTTGGCCAAACTAAAAGATGAATTTTTCTCGAGTACAGTTAGTTTGAGTTTTGCCCGTACTGGCAAATTGTCGCTTACGATTTATATTTTACATTTCATTCCAATTCGATATTTGGATTTGATTGATTATCATGGGTCAACAATAACTTTAACCTTTGTATTAATTTTAGTATATTGTCTGGTCTGGTGGGTATTTTCCCATCTTCAATCCAAATATTTTAGCAAATTTAGTGCCGAACATTTGCTGAAATTTCTAAGCGATAAATATAATCCAGTAACCGATTGAGAATACTACGATATCGCACAATGCATGGGTGATGTATGGTATCCAAATCGATTCAAATTTAATATAGAGCCAACTAAAACTACAACCTCCAACAAATAAACCAAAGCATGCTAATAGGTTTAGGCCGATAGGGAATCCTAAAAACCAGAGTGCGAAAAAATGATGTAAAACAAATATCAATGCCGATAGAATAATTATTGTATTTTTGCTGGATGATAGATGAGATAGCTTTTCGACTATGAACCATCGGAAGACAAATTCTTCTAAAACCGAGTTGATCAATATCCAGAATGATGCTGCAGCGATATAAACAAATACATTGGTTAATCCAAATGGTTGAACCGCATTCCTTAGACTGGATGAATCAACTTTGTCGATTCCAAATAAGATCCAAGCCCCGATCATTATTACTGAAAATGCACCACCTATGAACATGGCTTCCTTGAAACCTCCACGTTTTGGTCTTGACCAAGATAACGGTTTTTTATCGACCTTCAGATGCCATAAAAGTGGCAATCCAAACATCCACAATTTTGTAGAGGTCCATGCGATTTTACCAATGACTCCATCTCCAGTTCCAAACGATGCTAGAACCGAAATTGTCGGGGCTATACCAACTAGGAAAAGACCAAGCAGGGCCTTTGTTTTCGTTTGCATATGTATCACTTACGAATTACCAAACTGTGGGTTTCCCCTATTGTCGTCGCATCTTCAGCGGGATTCTCAATCCGAATTAATCGCTTGCCTTGGCGCCCTCTTGATCGCATTCTAGCGAGGATTTCTTGGCCGATATAACACCCTTTATTTTCATGGACAAGATGTCCCAATCCACAAGATAATGGATGAACATTTTGAGTAATTTCATGACCCTGGTGAGGTATAATGTTGTTAACTCTATATTCATCAAATTGTTCTTTGGTGAGATTTTCTTTAGGGCATTTATCTTTAGGTCCAATGAGCAACCACCCTCTGAAGGTCTTGACTTTTGTAATGGAAGTACCAAGATTAATGTCTTCGGTTGACAACATTACTTGATTAGAATCTGATGCATCACCAATCGTAATCTTTGAGCCAAGTACTTTCGCAGTTAAATGACTTAATATTTGGTCCTTATATGGTCCGTAGCCAACCACTGCGACAAGATCTCCGATTGGAATTATTTCTACCATATCGATAATTTTAGCGTTTTTTGTGGTGAAGACGGTGGTACAATTACCATCGACCAAATTGGTTGATAGGCCATCAATAAAATCTAAAATTCTATCTCCACGCAATATTAAAACATAGCCATCCAAGGCTATTATACCCACATTAAAAACCTCAGGAGAATGACTCACCACAGCCACAAGAAGAATCCGCATTAGGGTTATTGATCTTGAAGCCGCCACCCATCATTTTCTCGACATAATCGATTTCGATACCATCGAGCAAATGGCTTGTAGCGTTTGGGATAAGTATTCTGAAGCCATCAATATCCAGCTCTTGGCAATCTTGGTCGGTGGATTCTACGATTTGTAAATCATACATGTATCCGGAGCAACCACCCGATAAAACGCCTACTAGAAGCGCGTGTGAACGGTCGTCACCAAAAGCTGATGCTAACATTTCATTGGCTTTTACTGTCATGGTTAGATCGACTTGGACGACCTCGGGTACATTGATTGTGATCGCTGGGGCTGAGTCACAGGTATTGCAGTCCATGAAACTAGTTGGCAAGCAGGTTCCATATGAACATGTGTGCTAATAAAATATTTATTTATTGGATTTGTTCGATTTGTAATTCAAATAAGCAATGGTCGTGTCCTTTTGAAGTACATGCTCTCTCAGAAGCGATTACATCAACCCCATGACGCTCTTTCAGAATTCCTTCCAAAACCCCTTCGTCCATATGGCATAAAACCGAACCTATGGCTGGTGATGTTTCACATTTTGAGGATTCCTTAACGGTAACAACTTTGGGTGGAACCGAATCTATCTCTAGATTCCCCATGCCCAACTTATTCCATTGAATAGCCAATTTAGTCCAAAATAAAGCATCATCTACTACTTCTCGGAATTCAAGAGCTAATTCGCGGCCAATTCTTTGGCCGACCGTACGCAATATTACAGACATATCGACACCGAGATCGTTTAATGTTGACTCGGAAATCCCCATTGATGGTATCTCGTTAGGCCGCCTCAAAATTGCATTTGTAAAGCCAACACCCTCTTGGTCATCTAGCATATTCTGCAATCTTTGGTAAAATGAGCCTTGACCAATGGTAAGTTGCAATGGTTCGGTAATCATTCCATCGACCAACCTTGCTCTTGCAGCAATATATGCTGTCGCGGTTGCCCATTGGCAACCAATCAATTCTAATTCTGCATTCAAAAAGTCGATGGACTCAATCAATAATGCGGTATCTTCTTTGCCTCGACCGGTTGGTTTTGCTTCAACATTTACAAATTGAATCCCAACCTCTTGGTCAACAAAGGCACCCTGATGACCCATGTGGTCAAGGTGTCTTATCTCGATTCTATCATCGAGTTGGTCAAAAAATCTAATGGTATTTGAGTTTACATTTGCCACAATTTTGACAATTACCCCTCGTTCTACCGCTTCGGTAAGCGCATCACCGACACCTGAACGTAAAATATGGAGAATTCCCCATTTGCCTAATGTCAACCAAATACTTTCTTCAGATTCTGAAATGACATTTTCAAAAGTTGCCATAATATTATGGCGGTCCTTGAGTACAGTAAAAGTGGGTTCTTGAAAAACACTCTCGGGATTCATCATTACCACATTATTCCCTTGTTGTATGTCATCTAAATGTTGCTGAAGCCTTCGAATTTGAGCCTCTTCAGTTTTGATCAATTGCTTGAAGATATCGGTAATTGGTATGCCGGTAAACCTCATCGGTTTTTCCATGGTTGCCTTGACTAAGCCCTTGTCTTGCAATTTTTTCAAACTATTATACGCATCCATTCTACTAATGCCATTCATCCTGCCTATTTCTGAGGCTTTTAGTGGCGGATGGCCATTAATTGCTGTGAGAATTTTAGCAAACTTCTCTTCCAAACCACCTTCGACCAAACGATTAATTACATCGGTCATGGGATCGATATTCATTTTTGATCAACTCAAATTACGTTGTTGTTCTTTCAATAAAATATTACATCGTCGAATTTGCTCTTTTGCCAATTTGACCTGAGAATCATCAAGTCCACGTGGCATCGATTGCTCAAAGCACTTTAGTGCATCGGTAAAGCGTTGCATTTCTGCATAAGCAGTTCCCATATTGTACAGGGTTTTGCCTTGAACTCCTGACGGATTAATGATCATTGCTTGATGGTATGCTTCAACACATTTGGGGTAATCAGCCAAATAATATAGTGCATTTCCACGACCGTTTATAATTCTGATAACCATTTCATCATCACCAGCAAAAGAAGGTAGTGCCCGGTCGAAACAAGAGAGGGCTTCACGGTATTTTTTATCCTCTATCAATCCAACGCCTTTGTTATACCATTCAATATCTTGATTAGCGATAGATCTAGAATTAGCATTCTTGGGTACTGGTGCGCCCATCATATTGTTCGAAGCCTCAAGAGTTGCAGCTGCAAGGTTGATGTCAAGTCGTTCTTCTTGAACCACTTGAACTGGTTCAGGTCTTTCAGTCATCTCAGGTAGGGGCATTTGCACAACCGCCTGTTGGACCGCAGTTGGTACTACTTGAACCGCCTCTGGAATTGCTTGTGGCAATGGGAATTGTGGAATCGCTTCTACATGAGGAAGTGGTGCTGGTTCAGGTACTGGTGTTGGTGCCAGAAGGGATTCAAATGGGTCGGCAGCAGGAGGGGCAGGATTTCGCATGAGTTCTGCTTTTTCATGGCAGCGCTGTGCGGTAGCTAAATCGCCCGCAGCTTCGAGTGCACGAGCCAAACCGGTATTTTGAATTAGTGTTTTCCAACACATAACCGCTTGGGTATGTTGGCCGGATGCAGATAGGGCCCGCCCCATCAATGGTGTGTTTTGGTCACACAATCCTGCAGCTTCAGAGGCCAATGCTGGACCCTCAGGAATGGTTGGTGGAAGTCCAGTTGAGTTCTCCAAGATAGCGGATTCACCCTCAGCCAATTCAACTAATAAAGTTGCGAGATTGAGTCGAGTGCTTGGATCGAGATTTACCATTATTCGATGAGCATCTAGTAATGCGCCAAGGTCGCCATTTTGGTCAGCTAGTGAAATTAGCTGTGCGGCTGCTTTAATATAATTAGGATCTATTTCTAGTGCTTGTTCAAAGCATTTTTTAGCCGCTTGGTAATTTTCTTTTCTTTCATGAATTGCACCAAGATTAAACATTGTCTTAGCGTGGTTTGGATCGATACCAACCGCATGAGTAAATGCCCCGATAGCGTGGTCATCCAAGCCCATTGTCGCCATTGCGCTTGCAGCGATTCGCCAAGCATCAAAATGGTTCGCAGCATCGCCGTGAAGATGTTCTTTCAGTAGGTTAAGTGCACCTTTTGAATCTCCAGCACCGAGCAAAGATGTAGCCTCAGAACATAATTGGTCTAGGTCGATAGCGACGATACTGAAAGTATCTTCTATTACTTCTTCAACAATTTTTTCTTCGAATAACTCTTCTACTGAAGAACCGACCGCAGTATGAATTTGCTGGCCGGAATTCATTTCTTGAGAATGAGGCATCACTTTTGGAACTGTACTAATTTGAGCCCCGGCTGCTTTAGCCTTGTCGGTGATTGTTGTCAGCGATGGGTGGCCAGGGAAGTGGTCTAATGCCCGGGTAGCGATTTCGAGTGCGCCATCATTATCTTCGATACGGTCCAGAAGAACAGCAAGATTAGCCAATGCAGGTCCATGATTAGAATCGAGGTCCAAACAAATTACAAAGGATTGTTTTGCACCTTTTGAATCTTGTTCTGCTTCGAGTAAAACACCACGGTTAAACCAAGCCATAGCATTTGACGGATCCATTGCAATCGCCTTGTTGAAGGCTTCTAGAGCACGGCTATGGTCCCCGTTGCGGTGAGCGTTTTCACCTTCGGTTACCAAGGCTTCGACATCCAACACAAAATCTTGCTCACCCTGTACTTCGACAACGGGTTCGGGTGCGGAAGTTGGTATCACCGATTGCACGACCTCAGCCATTGATGTCATCATTGCGCTGCTGATCTCTGCAGCGGTGTCAATCGCATTTGCGACTGGATTTTTGTCTGGAGTCTCTGACATACGGGGGGTCACCGGACTGAGGTCCACTTCCATATGGGATAAGCATTACCTGTTTTCGCTTGGGGCGCATTGATACCAATAATTCACTTGCATTGATTTATGGGGCCCATGTTTAGCAATGATTCGGGCGGTAGTTTCACTTTGATTGAACCTGGTGAATTCAAAATGGGGGATTCTTCAGGGAGTCGATTTGAAAAACCCGTCACCATCATCAAAATCGAGCAACCATTCTTCATTGGGGTTCGTCCACTAACACAGATTGAATGGTTCACAATTATGGATTCAAATCCGTCAAAATTCCAAGACGGCTGGACAGCAGGCTTGAGGCCTGTCAAGAGAATTTCATGGCACGATGCAATGGAATTTGTCAATCGACTCAATCAAATTGATCAAAAAGAAAAACTTGGCCTTAAAGGGAGTTGGAGATTACCGACCGAAGAGGAATGGGAATTTTCTTGCCGGGCCGATTCAACGAGCCGCTGGTTCCATTCCGATGTCGATAGAGAACTCGATGAAGTCGCTTGGCATGCAGGTAATTCAGGAGCGACTACTCGCGAAGTTGGTCAGAAAAAAGCCAATGAGTGGGGTCTTTTCGATATGCACGGAAATGTTGCCGAATGGACTTCATCAAGATGGCAAGGAGATGATTTGCGCCGGGTTCATCGTGGCGGTTCTTGGTTCACAGAATCTGATGCAACCAGGAGTGGGGCACGTGCAAGTGCAGTAACTGATAAGGTCAGTGATGGCATCGGTATGAGATTAGTTTGGTCACCATTTTGAAGTACGATTACCTCCCCGTCATACCTATGTCCTACCGGCTTTATCACAACCCTCGATGCTCAAAATCGCGTCAAGCATTGTCATTATTGCAAATTCGAAAAATTGAATTCGATGAGTATCGTTATTTGGATTTAGGTGTTAAACCCGAGGATCTTGAGATTCTTTGTAAATTGGACGACATTATTCGAACAGGAGATGCCGAATACAAAGCTTCACCCATAAACCTTGAAGATCAATACGAAGTAAATGCCTTATTGCAAACATCGCCAAACCTCTGCCAAAGACCAATTTTGATCGCTAATGGAAAGGCTGTCATCGGAAGACCGCCCGAAAACATCCTCACTCTTCTTCCTGAGGCTTGAAAACCGTTACGACATTTAGTCGAACAAAAACCTCGAGATATGCTTGAACTCTTGGCCCCACAGGTACGATATCTTCGTGATATAACCGCTCCATAATTGAGCAAATTTCTAAAAAATTTCTTTGATTATCTATCAATTCCCAAAGCATTGATTGCGTTGGATGCATGGTTCTACGAACCTGCTTGGGTGCACGTAGAATTTTTGCCAACATTCTTTCGAAGCGATTGAAGGTTTTGGTAATTAAAAAAACTACCGATCGTCCACGGATTCCTTCGATTTCTGGATGAATCGCAGCATCGCCAATAAACTCCCACTCAACATCGAGTCGATGGGGGATGAATCGTGCCCAAGGGTGCTTTTCAAGCGCAGGATTTTCCATTATAATCCCTCGAGATTCCATGTGATCCACACCAAGCCAAGCATTGAAATCGCTCCCGAGATTCCAGCGATTCGCTTAAGCTCTTCCCGGTCACTAAAATTGTGTAACCACCAAGTGCAAACCCCAAGGATGGATACTAAGGCCAATAGGCCGTACCACATCGGAGGCATAGTCACCATGGGTTTGGCGACCATGGTCGTTATTGTGAACCTTGCGCCGCTTGCCAAGTTTCATATTCAGCAAGTTTACGATTATATTCGGCAACCTGTTGTTCGTATTCCGACATTGCAGGGGCAGGTGCTTGAACAACCGGTTGAGTGGTGCTAGGCGGCCCTGCGAACGCGGTTGTTGCAGGAACTTGAGTAGGTGCTGCTTGGGTTAGTTGGACCGGCTCAACCTCATCCTCCTCATCGCCGTTTCTTCGGCGCAGAACCATAATAATTACAGCTAATAAGAGAACACTACCCACTATGATGATGACTTGATTGGTGCTGATAATTCCTTCCTCGACCGGTGGTTGTGACCAAGATAATTGAGACGAGATTGTTTGGTTGAGGGTACCATCAGCATTTGTGATAAAGATCTCTACTTTGCCATCATGCTCCCCGGTTTGACGCATTATTTCACAGCGAATATTGTACTTTTGTGGGTTGAGATGACCGGTCTCCAACTCGACGGTGATTGGTTCCAAATGAATCGCATTACCGTCGCACAAAACACCCCAACCTTCAGGAGCACTTGCATTGATAGATATCGTTTCAGATTGGGTTGAAGTTGAGCTCAGGTTCACCCATAATATCCCGGCACTACCCGAATCGAGTTCGCCTTCTAACGGTGAGATTTCTCCTAAGTTAACAGCTCTACGTTTTGTAACCATCAGCATTGAATCTAGAGTATGCAAAATTGGTCTGCCGATCTCGTCAGATCCACCCTCTAATTCGATTTTAACCGAAATTCTTGTATTGAGGGCAGTTTCTTCATTAACTAAAATCTCGGCAATTAAATCAATCGATTCGGTAGGTCCTAAATTTAAATTTATCCAAACTCCTGCTTCGACCGAGGCACCTGTGCTTGAGGAGAGAAATCCGATGACAAAATTTGTAGGTGGGGATGTGCTAATCTCCAATCTTGCTCTGATTGTTGAATCTGCAGCATTGCCGATATTCCATGCAGTTGCATTGATGGTTTGTATACTACCTGTCTCTATTTCCATTTCTTGTCCAATGCCGTCCAAGCGAGGACTTCGGACGACTTCTGTAACCGCTTCAAAAACCTCTGAATTATCTTCAGGGGCAATGTCATCGCCAATCTCTGGACTAACAGATATTGTGATTTCATGGTGTTCACCTGCGGCGATTTCCTTTATATTTTGCAAATCATAAGAAACGGACAAAGGAACCCCATCGGTCACATTACTTCCTTCGTGTAGTGCCCACCAAACCCATGTATCAGGCACCCAGGGCAAATCGATAACAGCGGTATCGGCACCATTGCCGTCGTTGGTGATGAGAATGTTGATCAAATTTGCACTTCCAGGGGAAAGAATCGTTGGTGCTAAAGTGATGTTGAGTTTAAGATCATGAAGAGTGTCAACTCTGAGCCCTTGCCATCCATCGCCGATAATTAATTCACCCGAACGTAAAGAAAGGGCTTTGGGCGAAATCATTGGGCCCGGATCTTGAGCTTGGGCATTTTGAGGGGCTGAAATTCTAACAGAATATGTAGATGAAGAACCAGGGTTTATCGCTAAATCTGGAGTTGTTAGTAATACGACCGACCAGCCTGTGGAGGTAGTCGCCTCGATTTGAGGACGGAAAATATCCATTCGGCTGGCATTATTATATATTCTAAATGTAACATCAACGATATCACCTGCCTCGATTAATTGCAAGGATTCGACACCGGCATCAACCGTGATTTCGGCATTGCTAGTCATTGCAGCAGCAACTTCGATGACCTCGGTATCGAGCCTTCTACTATCGTTGGTGCTGGTTGCGGTGAGCCAGACCTCTGCTGTAGTATCGGCTGGGGCATCGGCCGGAGTTGTGACGGTAAGCCATAACTCGACAGGGCTATCTGTCCTAACCAGTACCGAATTGGATTGATTCAAGGAGAGGTCAATCGACCAACCAGCCGGGATATTTTTATCTGCAACATCAATGGTGAATACATCGGTTGCTTCACCAATATTTTCCAATGTTATCGGGAACTCACAGGTTGAACCAGGAGCACATCTTGGGGTAATTTCAGGGACTATAATATCTGGCTCTCGGTCTGGTAAAACTTTGATAATTGTATTTAGGGAGTCCATTATATCGGAGTGAGTATTGCTTGAAAGGTTAACCGTAACAGGGAGATTTCCTTGGCTAGCATTTTCGTCTACCATTACCCGGAGATCAAAATCAAATGATTGTCCTGGTAGTAATTCAATCCCATTCGAACCGATATTAGCACCATTTTCTTTGGCGAAATAATGATTCCATCCGATTGGAAGTCCGGATGCTATCGGTGTGAAAAGTTCAGATATATTTCCAGTATTGGTTGCTCTCATCCTTGTGACCGACCAATCTCCAGGTAAACCACCTAAAGTGCTCACTCCGCCAATATCAACATTGAATTCTTCTTTCCGTGCCGCTTGGTCGTAAATAAAAACCATATCATCGATCCAGAACCCAATGTCTTCACCGCTTGCATCGGATGTAAACTCCAATTTAAATTGAGTATTTGCATGTAGATGCTCTGCTTGAATCGGGATTAGAGGGGAATTCCTTCCACCAAAAGCAACCGACCATGTTTGCCAATTGACGCCATCGTTGAAGTTGCTATCAATCGAACCCGAAACCGAGAATAATTCATCCCAATTTCCGGCTCCATCCTTTACATAACCCTTCAGCTCATCACCGGTTCCAGCCCCACCGGTGTAGAAAAAGGAGAAACCAATCGCACGATTATGGTTTGCTAAACCATCCGTCATATCTATGATTGGGGTGATGAGGGTTGAAACGGTATTTGCACTATAGGTCGATGATGACCCACTCCCAACGTGGCATGCGCTCGATTGTGAAATCGAAGTATCGGAGTTTGTTCCGAATTGGCCGGTGGTAACCCATTGGGATAAGTCATCACAATTATCGTAAATATTTGCAATTGTAAAATGACGAGATAGATCATTATTTGCATTATTGTCATCGCCATTAGCATTTGAAACCGAGATTTGAAGAGTATGATTGCCGGCATAGGTCGGGGTCCAAGGGACCATAATCGAGCCAGCGGAAGCTCCTGAAATCGGTGTCATGGAACTTGTAAAATTTAATAATTCGAAATGGGTATATTCATTATGTAAAATCAAGAGGTCAAAAGTAATAAATCCTGATTGAACCGAACCCAAATTATTCACGATAATATCTATTTCCAGGGGTACACCAAGAACCCCATCGGTGACATATAATAGTTCAGGCCTATTGAAATTGGAAATGGGATAATTGGATGAAAACATCTGATATAAACTCTGATTGGTTGAATCAGCATATGTAATATCGATATCACCAACCTCCAAATCAATATTGACTGCACGACCTTGAGTTGCCTGAGCCATAGGCAATAGAGTCGGCAAAACCAGTACGGCCAAACAAAGGATAGTAAGGGTTCGCATGTTGCTCAAATTGGCCTACAATAGTCAAAGGATATGAATCCTTCATCTAAATCTAATTTTCTTCATCGAGTACTGATTGGGCCTTTTCCAATGCCAAATCGACTCTTTTCTGTTTTGCTCTTGCAGCAAAATAAACCGTGAATGAAGGAATTAAGACCATGCTAAAACAGCCTATAACAGCAGCCAATGCCCACATCATCTCGGTTGCTGCATCGATTTGGAATAGTGCTACTGAATCATATTGTTCATTAGTAATCTCCAATATTACGAGTGGAGTTGTGGTTCTATTACCTTGCTCAATAACTGTTATTTGAACGCTAGTCGGTTTGTGTTCTCTCGAGATAATGTCTTGTGCCTTCTCTTGGGCCTCAGCCAAGGATTTAGCAAATACAGTTCCTTTTCCCCTCAATGCCGGATTGGGGTTGGACAGTAAAATAATTTCAACAGAGCCATCTTCTTCAATCCCATAATGACTGGTTTTGTTCAAGCAAAACTCGGCACAAGAAAACCGATCAGCATCAGGATTCCCTAAATCTGGGTGACTGAACAAGCCACCAGCATTCGAGATTCTCACTTCGGCATTATTTGATAAATGGCTCACGGAAAGATTGACCCAACTCAAATTTTCAGAAATCATTTCGCCACGCCATAACCAAGTGGTCGTATTTTCCGCTTCATCATAAAATGGTTCGGCATCACCCAAGAATACCTCTGAGCGATTTGCCTTCGAATCATAAATATAGTAATCAGGGCTGATGGTTGCACCGTAAACAGCGTAACTGAGGAGCACGATAAGGGTTAATCCCAATCCGATTAATGTTCGCAATAGGTTCGGGTTCTGAGCCAATGCCTTGCGCATATTCTGGGCGAGAAACGAGACCTTCAAGAACCCTCCCACCACAGGGTCACAATAGCGACACGGTGTGCCGCTTTTGACCCCTGCTAAACAGTTTCATTGATATAGGGGTGTAAGGTCGGCAGGTTGCTTGGTGCTTCTATGACGACGTTTTACGATGTCCCCGCTGGAATTCTGACTCCAGCTCTCGCTGAAAAGTTAGCTGATGTGAAAGAAATCACCATGCCAGAATGGGGTGCTTATGTCAAGACTGGCGTACACCGTGAAAAGCCTCCTAGCCAGGAAAACTGGTGGCAAATTCGATGCGCTGCTCTAATGCGCAAAGTTGCTCGTGAAGGCCCAATCGGCGTCAACGCACTAGCACAAGCATACGGTGGGCGCAAGGATAATGGATCTAATCCAAACACACCAGCAATCGCCAGCCGCAATGTTATTCGAACTGCTCTTCAACAATTGCAAGACGCTGGCTTTGTCGATATGAAATCGACAAAAATAGTTTCTTCAGTCAATGGCGACCAAAAATTATACGCAGGTCGAACTATTTCAGCCGCTGGCCACAAGATGCTCGACGAAGTCGCTCATTCGGTCCGTGGCGAGGCAGAAGCAGCATACCCAGGACTTGCTAAGTACTGATTAGAATTTAGGATGTGGAGGAAGTGAGTGCAATGTCAATCTCTGGTGATGACGAGTTGGCCCAATTGCGAGAGCAGCGCCGGCTTGAACTTCAGCAACAGATTGAGCAACAAGCTACCGTACAAGCGGACGCTGAGGTCCAAGCACAACAAGATGCTCAAAATCATGCAGCGCTCGATTCTGCAATGAAAACAGTACTTACTCCTGAAGCACGCTCCCGATTGGCTAGCCTAAACTTGGTCAACCCTGATTTGACTACTAAAGTCAAATCCCATCTGGCAACACTTGCGGGTCAGAACAAGATCGCAACCCCGGTTAGTGATGAACAACTCAAGCGAATCCTTGGTGGATTGAATGAAAACCGCCGAGAGATGAGCATTCGGAGAATCTGAGGTGAAATATGATGGCACGAAACAAGCCGGCTGCAAAGAAAATCCGCCTATTGAAGGTTGGAAAGCAAAACCGACGCGTACCTGTTTGGGTTATGCTCAAAACAGCGCGTAATACCGTATCTCATCCAAAGCGTCACCACTGGAGACGCAGCAAATTACAGAGGTGATTTTGAATGGCACGTGGAGCAGTTAGCGAATTGATAGTTCCTTTGAGGAACGCATGGAATATTACCCGATACAAGCGTGCACCGCGCGCTGTAAAGATCATTAGAAATATGGTAGTTCAACATCTAAAGGTTACAGAGGATGAAGAAATCTGGATTGACCCCGCTGTGAACGAACACATTTGGGCTCGAGGAATTGAGAACCCACCTCGCAAGATACGCTTGCAGATCACTCGACACGATGAACCAGATATTCCGATCGAAGTAAAATTAATGGAGGAATGAATATGGGAAATATCCGTCCAACTTTTATCAAACTACGCGCAAAGATTCTATGTGAAGAGCATGGTGAAAAATTCACCGATTGTTTCGATCATAACAAGGTAATGGTCAACAAATTAAGTGATGTTGAATCGAAGAAAATCCGAAACTGGATTGCAGGATACGTCACTCGATACCGCCAACGCCGCGTTGATTAAGGTGGTATGTTATGGCGATTCGAGTCGCCTGGGACCGTAGACCTGTTAGCGTTCATGGTTCTAGAGTAAAATTGGAATTACTGATTCAACATCTTCGTAATACCCACGGTCTGCGCAAGCATTCGATAATTATGCCAGACCGTGAAAACGATGAGGAAGCGGTATTTTTCCTCTATGTCCCTTGTGACCCCCGTTGGATTACGGAGGTTGAATGAATGGGTGACAGACTGAACGTCGAACTCCCTAGTTCGACCTATGACCTACAGATAATTCTTGTTGGAATAAATCACCCTGGCAACCTTGGAGCAGTTTGCCGAGCAATGCTAAATCACGGCTTCACAAATTTACGTCTTGTCGCTCCCGAATGTTCACCATTAGATGAAGAAGCAAGAAACAGAGCTAAACATTCGAGGTCAATTCTAGAACATTCAAAAACATTCGAAACATTTGAGCAATCGATCGAGGATTGTTCTTTGGTGGTAGGAACTAGTGGAAAAAGGGAAATCGGTTCCAAAATATTGTCTCGTCATTTTGTTCTACCATGGGAATTTGCTGAAAAAATACGAACATATCAAGGCAAAGTAGCATTGGTCTTTGGGGAAGAAGGAAAAGGATTACCCACCGATTTATTGGAAAAGTGCGATTTTCTCCTAACCTTACCAACTTGGGATGGCTACCCGATTGCAAACCTTAGCCAAGCGGTTGGACATTGTGTTTACGAATTACATCGCGATAGAGTAATCAGTGGATTAAACGTTTTAGGAGTTGATCAAAATCGTTCTCTTGACCCAACACTACGACAAATACTTCGCCAATCATTTGATGAATTTGGTCAAGCACTCAGTATCAATAAAAGTGAATTAGTTACTGAGGTTTTTGAGAGAATAATAATGAGATCTTTGCCCAATGACAATGAGGCTGAGCGGTTGTTAGGTGCGATAGTTGAGGCAACAACCGCACTTCAAAAAGTCAAAGGAGACGATGATTGGCAAAGAAACCGCAGAAAGAAAATCATGCCCGCCAAGTCGCCCAAGACTTCGGAGTCTCTCTGACATTCATAGCGACCAACTTCAAGCGATTACCGTACGAAGTCTTGATATGTGGTTCGACTTGGTCGAATGCCCATTTTGCCAAATTTTCAGCGGTAGGAATGAATGGTACCCGCACAATTCGATGATCGGGTGGTAATTGTTCAAACATTTTCAGTAACAATTCATCGTGCTCGTATACCACGAAAGCATGATCGATAATATCGTGAACATATTGATTTAGTATATTCGAAATATCCGAAAAATCAATCAGCATTCCCTCTTCAGAAACTCCTTTCTCGGTGACAATATCACCTTCAACTTCGGCTTCAAATCGATAGCGATGCCCGTGCATATGACGGCATTTGCTCTTATGATTAGGTACTCTATGTCCGGTGTCGGTTTCTACATATCTTCGAATTATTGTTGTCATTTTCATTCCTCCTCAAATTCCATCGATGCCGAGTTTATACAATATCGCTCGCCACCAAAATCTGCTGGGCCATCTTCAAAAACATGACCCAGATGAGCATCGCAACTTGCACATTTCACTTCAACACGACTATGGCCTAGTGAATTATCTGCAATTCTTAGAATCCCAGAACTTTCATGCTCGGTATGAAACGAGGGCCAACCACAACCGGAATCATATTTTGATTTTGATTCAAATAATAAATGATCACAGCAAATGCAACGATAATTACCGTGACGTTTTTCATCCCAATACATACCGGAAAAAGCGGGCTCTGTAGCAGACTTTCTAGTAACTTGATATTGTAAATCACTCAAACGGTCAAGATATTGTTTATCTTTGTGCGAAGCTTCGGTTCTGAGAGCAGATTCCAATACATCCTCCCACGAATTTACATATTGAACCGGGTCTTTTCTTCCAATGGCATGGAAGGCTAAAATTCTCTCAACATCAGCACCGCTAGTACCACTTGAGCGACCGAACTCATCTGGATTATAGGAGGTATTTGTATTGGCAAAAACAACGTCAAAATCTAGATTTAGAGCGCCGATTGCCAACGAAGCATCTCTAAGAATTAATTCTTTATCTCCCTCGATATATGGCAAATGGAAGGATACTTTTTCAGAATCCCAATTTCCTTCGATGAATGCATGTTCTAGTGCCGAGTAAAATTCAGGTCGGCAATCGGGATAGATCGCATGATCGCCACTATGAACTCCGAGAGCGATGACGACGTTGGTGTTTTCTCTCAATGCGATTGAGAGGGCATATCCATAAAGAATCGAGGCAAAGATTGCATTTCGATTGGGTACAACGGTCGCTTTCATTTGATCTTGCTCATAATGTCCTTCAGGAATATCTTCTCCTCCTTTGAGCAATGCAGATTCAAAAATACCCATCGCACTACTCAAATCGACGATGCTATGGATTACATCGATACCATGTTGGTTGAGATACTCGATATTTGCTTTTGCTCTCTCAAGTTCGATGTTGTGTTTTTGGCCATATTCGTAGGAGATACAATCGACCTTGTAACCATCGGCTAATAGTCGCATCAATAAACCGGTTGAATCCATTCCACCGCTTAATGCCATTACTGCTCTCATCAAGCCACCCCCATCCATTTATGGGTCTGTAAAGACAATCGCCAACCAGGATTTTCTTTGACCAATTTTTCAACGGTTTGAAAGGACTTTCCGTTTTGTTCAACACTATCGGTTTCGATATAGCAAGGCTGAACGAAATGGTGTTCGAAACCTTGTTTTAAACTATCGTACATGGATAAATCTTGACCACAGTATACCACTTTGAGTTCATTGCCGACCGTCTGTTTTATGGCAACGCTTGGGTAGAGCTGGTCCTTGGGTGAAACGCAGATCCAATCGATAACATCAGGAACCAGGATTGTGCCATTCGTTTCGATTGAAAGATGAATATTATGCTTTTTTAACTCGGTTCCAATTCTATTCAAATCTTGAAGACATGGCTCGCCGCCTGTAAAAATCACTCTATCACAATTAAATGACAGAACTTCAGCAATTATTGTTGAAAGTTCCATCTCTTCGAATTTCATAAAATCTGTATCGCACCATTCACATCTAAGGTTACAATTTCCAAAGCGAATAAACACATGGGGAATTCCCGCGTGAAAAGCCTCTCCTTGAACGGAATGGAAAATTTCAACGATTGGATAAGTACTCAAAGATCTCGGCTCCGAATCAATTGCATTAGTTCAGTTCGCGCTTCGGATTTATCGAAAAACACACCGCGCATTGCCGAGGTTGTCATGATACTATTCTGCTTCATCACGCCACGACATTGCATGCAACCATGGGCTGCCTCGATTATCACAGCAGCGCCAAGTGGATTGAGATGAGTTTCGATATCGTCAGCAACACTCTTTGTGATTCGTTCTTGGTTTTGCAAACGTCGAGCATGTAAGTCAACTATACGAGCTAATTTGCTGATTCCAACAATTCGGTCTGTTGGAATGTAAGCGACATGAGCTCGACCTTTGAAAGGCTGAAGATGATGTTCACAGGTCGAATGAAATTCAATATCTCTCAACAATACAATGCCATCATAACCTTCCCCATTGAAGGTTGATGCCAAGACTTCAGAGGATTCCTGAGTATATCCTGCAAAGATTTCATCAAAAGAGTCAATCACTCTTTTTGGAGTTTTTTCTAAGCCTTCTCTAGTTGGATTATTTTCCAAGTAATTCAGCAGAGTGAAAACAGCTTTTTCGGCTTCTTTTCTAGTAATCATCATTATTCCTCCAGACGGCCATGGCGAGCATCGATAATGTCGAGTTGGTCAAGCATCTTACGACAAGCAGTGCGAATAGCATCAGCTACTGAAATAAATTTTCCATCATCTCCAACATGGAGTTTTATGTCGTCCAGCAATTGTGCTGGCATGTCGAGGCTAACCTTTGGCATGGCCAAGGCTAAAGCCTCAATCATATCAAGGTATTCGTATATGAATACTCTACGATTATTTGGATTTATGTGATCTCGCGATTCGAGCGCGCATTCCGCCATCCCATGCTTGCATACTGTCGGCTAGGTACCTGAAGAGTCTCTTCATGAATTATATTGTGTAGTCGGTGTTATATTAACACCGGGGTGGAGAACCCTCAAGAAATCGATGCAACTAGATCTTCTCGCTTGAATTGTTTAGCTGCGTACCAAGCAGCCATTGCAGCATAAAGTGTCGAAGAGGTCAACCAAATCACAACATGTTCAGCAATTACCCGGTCGAGCAACAATTCACGCATTGCGATTAAAATATTTACCAGAGGGATTGCAAACCACCATGATTCGATTCCATCGAGGTTTATCACTTGGGTGAAAATTGCTGGGAACATGATGAATATTATCGCCGGTGCGAGCAGTGAACCTGCTTCTTTGACGCTATGGGCTTTCATCGCTAGGGCTAACTCGAAAGCTACTACCATCACTACGAATATTACAACTGCGCCGAGCAATAATAGAGCGGATAGAATAGAAATCGTTGGAACTCCAATTATCGAAGAGGAAGCTAAGAAAGTAATTGCGAAAATCAATCCACCTATTTGTAAGGCAACACCGGTGCTGGTTATTGTGGCTACAGCTAACCACTTTCCTGCTAATAATTGCAATCTGGAACAAGGTAAGCACAAAAGGGCCTCAAGTGTGCCTCTTTCTCTCTCACCTGCAGTCATATCGATCGCAGGTTGAATTGCGCTGCTAGCAGTCCAAATAGCGATAACCATCGGAATAAACATCGAGAGCACCATTCCCGCTTGCTCTCCTTTGGTTGATGAATCTGCCGAATCGAGATTACCGTCCCACTGAACAGGGTCGAGTGTTGTTTCAGGGTCCAAACCGGCGTCGATTAGAGTAGCATTTATCACACCGTCTTCCCAACCATTGATCTGAACAAGAATTCTTGACATTGCTTCACGTGAATGTTCGGAGGTTGATTGATGAATAATCGCATATGTCCATGAGGTCTCATTTACCTTTTGTAATCTAAATATGACATCGATTTCATCATTCCTGACCCTCTGTTCATCACCGATGTCGGATAAATTATTCAAACCGGACGGCAATTGCTCCAGACTGACATTAAGTTTGGTTTCGCTGAACAGATTCAACAAATCAGTTTCTGGTTCACCTTGCCAAACCACATCTAATTCCAAGGCGTCCAATTCTGCGGCCTCGGATTGCAGCAACATCGGCAAAGCGATGAACAGAGCCGGGAATAAGAGTAATGGAATTACGATTAACGCCAAAAGTGTGCGCCAATCTCGGACAAATTCGATGATTTCCTTTTTGGCGATTGTGGTAATAAATCTAAACGATTCACTCATCTTCAACCACCTCGCTTTTTGGGGTTGAACCGGTTAGGAAATAACGCCACCAGCGTGATAATTTCCCCTCTTTCGCATCATCTTCTGCCCTTGCTCTTGCTTTGTCTGCTGTTAGAGAAACATAGGCTTCTTCGAGTGATTCACAATCTGTAAGTTCCAATAATTCATTTGGAGAACCGTCAGCACGAATTGTTCCGTTATGAACAATAATGATTCGATCGCAAACCTGATGAGCTTCTGCCAAATGATGAGTGCTGTAAATTACCGTACCACCTTCATCACGCAATTGTTGTACCAAAGAACGAACTGTTCTAGCACTTGTGACATCTAATCCAGCGGTTGGTTCATCTAAAAGCAATATGTCGGGCCCATGGGCTAATGCCCGAATTAAAGCAGTCTTTTGGCGCATTCCTCGACTGAATCCTTTGGTATGTCGAGGAAGAGCATCGAGGATATCGAGACGCTTGGCGAAGTGAGAAACTCGGTTCCAAGAATCATTATCATCAACGCCGTACATTCTAGAATGATATCGTATATTTTCCCAGGCGGTTAATCTTGAATAAAGACCGGTTGATTCGGGTACAACACCGAGTCTTTTTCTCATCTGAGACACAGGCTTATTTTCAAATGTAATAGTACCTTTAGTGGGCTCCATCACTCCGGCCATAAGTCGCAATAATGTGGTTTTACCAGCACCGTTACCACCGACCAAACCAATGATTTGTCCACTATGAATTTGGAGGTCAACCAAACTGAGTGCTTCGATCTCACCAAAGTGTTTTGCGACGCCGACCAAGTTCAACATTGGACTCGCCATGTGAAGTGCCTCAACGACCCAGTTCAACAGTCTTGTCCAAGCCGGGATGCTTTTCTTCCAGTCTCATCGCTCTAATGATTTGCTGATTTACTAATTCTCGGATTTCCTTTTGTGCAATTCCCATATCGATATGGTTTGCAATCATTTCTAGTGCACCTTGGATAGCTCCTGCATCCAAAAATGCATCGTTAGTGATCAGACCGTTTTGACGACACTCTTCTAAACGTCCGGTGATGAATTCGAATTCATCTCGAACTCTTGGTGCGTCCACATGGGCTTGGGCTACGAGTCTGTCTAAACATGTGCGCATGGTTTGCCGCTTTGTTCACTACCTTTGAGGGCTTCGGAGTTCAAGTTTTATTTTTGAGTGAGCTCTACCAAAACACCGCCGGTACTTTTTGGATGTACAAATGCAATCAAAGCACCATGTGCACCGGTTTTTGGTACTGAATCAATCATTTTCACACCATTATCCAGCAGATGGGCGATTATTTTTTCGAGGTTTTCAACTCTAAAACATACTTGTTGGACACCGGGGCCACGCTTGCCCAAAAAGCGACCGATTGGAGTATTTTCCCCTGTTGGTTCAAGCAATTCGATCATTGGGGCCTTGGTGTCGTTTTCGCTGGTGGCAAAAAAGCGAGTTGTTACGCCTTGTTCTTCGACGGTTTCATCATCGCCTTGTATCAATCCAATCAGGCGCCAAAAATGACTCGCTTCCTTCAAATCCTCGCAAGCAATTCCAATATGGTCAAGATATATTTTCATAATTACTCACCTCAAAATCCACTAGGGGCCATCCAGGTCCCAAATTCGTCCTTCATAGCATTGATGATTTCACCTAGTGTACAATCCAATTGTAACGCTTTTACAACATGTGGGAATAGGTTTTCTTCGGTGGTTGCAGCAGACCTAATACCGTTTAAGGCCAATCTGACTGCATTATCGTCTCTCTTTGCTCGTAAAGCCGCTAATTTGTCCTTTTGGTTTTGTTCAAGTGTTAGATCAGGCTTGAGCACCGGTGGAGATTCATCTTCATCTAATACCCCGTGATTCAAGCCGATGATCAGCCTTTCACCCGCCTCTACTTTTGATAGATGGTCCCAAGCAGATTCATGGATTTCTCGTTGCTGATAGCCAGCTTCAATCGCCTTCATAGCCCCACCCATGGCTTCGATTTGCTCGATTTGTTTTAGGGCTTGTTCATAGATTTCAGTGGTTAAGGCCTCAACATAATGAGAACCACCCAGTGGGTCCACAACGTTTGCAGCACCGCTTTCTTCTGAAATTATTTGCTGGGTTCGCAGGGCGACAGTTGCACTTTTTTCCGTAGGTAAGCCAAGAGCTTCATCATAGGAATTTGTGTGTAAACTCTGAGTTCCGCCACACACAGCAGCCAATGCTTGAATAGTTACACGGGCGATATTGTTTAGCGGCTGCTGTGCGGTGAGAGAGACTCCAGCAACTTGAGTATGGAATCGTAACATTGCGCTTTTAGGGTTTTTCGGATTATATCGCTCTGTGATCAAATCATGCCATAATTTTCGAGCCGCTCTGAATTTACTAGCTTCCTCGAAGAAATCATTATGACAATTAAAAAAGAAAGATAATCGAGGTCCAAATGTGTCGATGTCAAGCCCTTTGTCAACCGCTGCTTCAACATATGCAAGAGCATTCGATAATGTGAATGCAATCTCTTGTACCGCGGTTGAACCTGCTTCTCTGATATGGTAGCCCGATATTGAAATCGTATTCCATGCCGGAATATTTTCGGCGCAATGCTCAAAAATATCAGTAATCAATCTCATCGAGTGTTTCGGTGGGAATACATAGGTTCCGCGGGCAATATATTCTTTGAGAATATCGTTTTGAATAGTACCTCTTACGCTCTCTTGACCAACGCCTTGTTCTTCTGCAATAGCGACATACATGGCCAGCAATATCATCGCCGGTGCATTGATCGTCATCGAGGTCGAAACTTTGTCTAGTGGGATTCCCTTCAGCAATATCCTCATATCATCTAAGCAAGATATCGAAACCCCAACTTTGCCGACCTCACCTTCGCTCATTTCATTGTCGGCGTCCATTCCTAATTGGGTCGGTAAATCGAATGCTACCGAGAGTCCTTTCTGGCCTCTGTCCAATAATAATTTGAATCGTTCATTGGTAGATTCTGCACTGCTAAATCCTGCATATTGACGCATTGTCCAGCGACGTGAACGATACATTGTATTGTGAATACCACGGGTATAAGGTGGTTTACCAGCCTCATCGGGCCCGTAGGTTTTGGCGATGTCAATACCGCCAAGGGTCTGCCAGTTTTCCTCATCCTGGCTTGCCATTTGAGATTACTCCCCCGCATCAGTGGTGGTGGCCACCAGGTCCATGAGCATGGCCGTGGGTAATCTCTTCTTCGGTTGCAGAACGAACTTCAATGACTTCGATGTTAAAGGTTAGGGATTTTCCTGCAAGTGCGTGATTAAAATCTACTATTGCAGTTGTTTCTCCAACTTCTGATACATTGAATGGACCACTATCGCTCATCAGAGTCATTCCAACTTCGGGAGTAATTTCTCCAAACATTTCCAATGGGACTTCTTGAATGGCATCGGGGTTGTGTTCTCCATATGCTTCTTCTGCACTAAGGGTGAATTCAACTTTATCTCCTGCCGATTTACCCATCAATTCTCTCTCAAACCCAGGGATCATTTGTTTGTGTCCTACCAAAAATGTTAGCGGATCACGGTCGATACTACTATCGAAAGTTTTGCCGTTTTCTGGTAAAGTTCCGGTATAGTGTACGGTCGCTACTGTATTATTTTCTATTGCAGTCATTATTAATCACCTTTTAGTTGTGTATCTTTTTACAATTTTTCTGAAGGCATCAGCTACTTCTTTTGGAATGACTAGTTCGGCTTCCTTCTGATCGATAAATTCGAGTGCATCCTCAATACCAACACGTTCGCCTTTAGCCCAAATCTGACCTAGAACATTGCTGCGGTTCTCTTCTTTAACCGCATCATTATCGAGTAAATCTTTTGCCACATATTTGTACTCAAGATATTTTCTTCGGTCTAATTTCCGAGTTTGAGGTTGCCTACCTCCACCCTTTTGTTCGCCAAATTTCTTCCTCTTTGGTCTTTTATCAGGCTTCTTCTTTTGAGTAGCCTCAATTGTTTTGAATACATTAGAAACACCAGCACTGATAACCTTCTTTTTTGGTTGAACGACGACTTTAACCTCTTCGATAATAGGTTCAACTTCGATAACTTCAATCATTGCTGGCTCTACAGTTCCTCTTTTAGCATCTTGTGCCGCTTTTGCAAATTCTGCAGTAGCCGCTGATTTTGCCCTTAGAGCAGCCAATCGGTCTTCACGGTTATCGCCGACTTTCTTTTCCATCTTTGGAGGTGATCTTGGTTTTGGCACCGCCCTAGGTTTTGGAACGTGAACCGGTGCAGGGGCTGGTTTTGGAGTAGGTTTTGGTTTTGGCTCAACCTTTGAAACCGGTTTTGGCTCAATCTTTTTTGTTGGTACCGGTTTGACTTCTGGAACCGGTTTAGGATCTGGTTCAACTGGTAGTTCAACCTTTGGAGTAGGTTTCGGTTCGACTGGGGTTTGAACCGCGGCTTGACGTTTTGCTAATTCAGCCAAAGCAGCTCTTTGCTTTGCAGCCAAATCCTGTTTTGGATTAGGGCTTGTTTGAGTTGGAGCTTCAGGACGAGGGGCTCTGCGTGCCCGTTGTTCCTTACGAACACGGGCCTTTTTATCGGCATTAGGAGCAAATGGATTGAATGGTTCATCCTTGCGCCTTCGCCTGTCCATGAGTTGGGGGCCCGGCTTGCCTTTCATAACCCTTCGGATAATCGCAATAGGCTATCAGGGCCATGTGATGGGTGTTTGGTCGGTTCGCATTTCTTGATCAACAGCCGATTCATCCAATCTGGTCAATCTTCCTTGGTCGTATTCCAACCGACCCAACAATGCTATCATCGTCCCGTTATCGATACAATATTTTGGCTCAGGCACAAAACTCTCGGCTTCCCTTTCGCCACACATTATTCTCGACATAGATCTAATTCTTTGGTTACAAGCAACGCCTCCACCAAGTAAAACCTCCGACTTTCCAGTATGTGCTAAAGCTCTCTCTGCTACCTCGATACATGCTGCAAAAGCATGTTCTTGTAAACTCCAACATACTGCATCTAAAGATTTACCATCACCAACCATTTTTGTAGCCGCGGTGAGTAGACCACTAAATGCCAAATCCATCCCGTGAACAGCATAAGGTAATTCTAATCCCTCCAAAGAAGCATCGGGATTTTGGTCGAGCCACCGTGAAGCATTTTTTTCAACTACTGGCCCGCCTGGGAATGGAATTCCATGATTTCTTGCGAATTTATCGAGCATATTTCCAATTCCTATATCCAAGGTTTCGCCTAGGACTCGATAATGCCCGTCCAAGCGTGCGATAACTTGGGTATTTCCTCCACTTACATAGAGTAAAATTGGATCTTCACAACCGCATTGCTCTCTGCCGATTTCGATATGGGCTACACAATGATTAACTCCAACCATTGGGATATTGAGATGTGTCGATAACGATCGGGCTACTGCGGCTCCGATACGAAGACAAGGACCCATTCCTGGTCCTTGGGAATAAGCAATTAATTCAATTTCCTTTGAGGATATATCTTCACGCGCTAGAATTGATTTCAACAATTGTGGTGCTAAGGCTACATGGTGGTCAGCGGCCTCTCTGGGGTGAATTCCTCCAACATCAGGTCGCAAAGTGTCCGAACTAGATGGAAGCGGAATCCCTTCCGGGTCTACCAACCCAAACGAGAATGTGTGAGCCGTGGACTCGATGCCCAAGACCCAACCTTTGTTTGCCATATCATCTTGGTCGGACGCATATGCTATCAAACCCGTTGCCCTCTCGTTGCAATATGGCCCGCCTCCTCTTCAATGCCGGGCCAATCGCTCATTTAAGTGGAAATGGCGCACTGAGTGGCCATTCTATGTTGGATGAGAGTCTGGTTTACCCAAAAGGTATGGCACTTTTAATCAAAAACGAAACCATTCACAAAATTGGTCATACCGAAGAGTTACTAGAGGAGTATCAGGATGCACAATTACTAGATTTAGAGGGCAGAGCAGTTATTCCCGGGTTAGTAGATGCACATGCTCATCTCTTATGGGATGGAGACCGCTCACGAGAGGTATCTTGGAAACAGCAAGGTAAATCCTATCGCCAAATTGCGGATTTGGGAGGAGGTATCGCCTCTACTGTCGCTGCAACAAGGAAAGCAAATGAGGGCAGATTGCTTCACTTAGGTGTGGAGCGTCTCAGGGAGGCTCTTAGACATGGCACAACTCATATGGAAGTAAAATCAGGTTACGGACTCAATACTGAATGTGAATTGAGATTATTGGAGATCGCTGAAGTTTTGAGCGCACAATCAAACCTACCATCATTGGATCCGACTTGGCTTGGCGCTCACGCAGCAGCTCCCGGTTTAACAATTGAGCAATATCACGAGGAAATCTTGAGTGAGCAATTGCCTCAGGTTCTCGAACAAGGAATTGCTCGAAGTGCCGACGTCTTTTGTGAACCAGGGTGGTTCAATGTCGAACAAAGCGAAGAGATTCTACAACAATCAAGAGCCGGTGGTCTTGACTTAAGAATTCACATCGACGAATTTGTCGATGGTGGCGGTGCTGATTTAGCAGCCGAATTAAAGGTAACATCCGCTGACCATGCACACCATACAAATGACGAGTCGCGCCAAGCGATGACCGACGCTGGTGTAAATACCGGCTTCTTGCCAGGAACACCTTATGCAATGGGTGAGAATTACCCGCCCTTCCAATCCTGTATTGAGAATGAATGGATTTGGTCCATTGGTTCAGATTTCAATCCAAATTGTCGAACCATGAGTTTGCCCTTCTTAGCATCGGTTTTAGTTCAGCGAAACAATGTCGATCCATTAGCAGCATTAGTGGCTTGTACAAGAAACCCCGCTCAAACAACACCTCATCCGTCTGAGTTGACCCATGGACAAATAGTCGAAGGTGGAATCGCCAATTTGAATATATTAGAAAGTGAATTCTGGCAGGCTTGGTGTTTACAACCAGGTCATTCTCCATTTTCAGCAACCATAATCGAGGGCCAATTGATTTCCCATTAACTAGCCAATGAACAGGTATTACGGTAATCACTATCAGAGGAGGATTAGTTATGAAATCAACAGAGGCGTACTGGCTCGAAACTGTCGTATGCTCAGCCCGGCGAGGAGTTGATGCAAGATTGAAGAGAATGCTCGAGGCTCGTCAAGAACTGAAGAGAAGATCTCCTGGATGCCTCAAAGCATGGGTTTCAAAATCAAAAGATGGCCAATCGATGTTTTTAGTTCAAGCGGTTTTTGAAAATGAAGAAGCTTGGCATATCGCATCAAAAGAAATCCTAGAAAAACTCGATTCACGTGATGGTGGTATCGAATCTCTACTCTCTGGACCGCCTTTGGTTGGTATTTTTGAATTACCGGCAAAAGACCTCTAATTCTCGTGCCCCATGTGTCGCATAATGTATGTTATGCGACAACGTATTGATATTGGTGTTCTAAAATACTCGCAGTACAGCGTTTAGGCACTTGAGGATTCAAAGATTTGCAATTATTACCATCGGAGGGTAGGGGCTAAAGGCAATAACTTCCAATCTTTGAACAACCATAGTATTCATATCTTCAACACCGGGTCGACGGTTTGGTCCTTATGACAGATGTTAGCGGTTTTTGTATGAAATGCAAAACATATGGCAAGATAAAAGATGGCAAGTTAGTCAAAATGAGTAATGGTCGGACCAGATGTGCAGGGACATGTTCTCAAGAAAGCTGTACTGGCAAGATTTCCAAGATTGTTTCTTGAAACGCATTGACCGATTCGGATATATACCGCATCGAAGTGGCCGATAATGTAAGGGCTCGTGGTCTAGGGGCTATGACGTCGCCTTGACATGGCGAAGATCGAGAGTTCAATTCTCTCCGAGCCCACCTTACAAAATTCCTAACATCAACTCTTATTGATTTGACAGTAATCGCAAATGAATTAATGTTTAATGTAGTGGCTTATTAAAATACAATTAAATCGAAATCAATCGGAATGAATTAATTCGTCCTTCAAACATTTTTCATCATCTTCAAATGAAAAATCTGAGCTTCCACCTTTCCAATCCTTAACTGCAGATTCATCACCTTCAAATTTCTCGTCTACGATAGCAGAATCCGGATTTACTGAATAATCATTGGGGTCTACATTCTTTGGTTCTACCCTTTGCTCAGGTAACGGTGGAGCTCTTTCCTCTAGATGTAAACCGCCATGAAATGTCCCACATTCTGGGCATCTCAAAGTACCTTTATTGGCTATTGTTCCACAAGCAGGACAACTCTCCATTCCTTGGAGAATATGGAGTTTATCCTCAGACATCTCAGTCGTCATCCTCGTCGTCATCGTCCTCTAGGAACATATCGTCTTGATCACCGGTAATCTCATCGCCGTCTTCGGTCTCGATTGTAACAGTGTCTTCTTCGTCATCAAATTCTATTATCTCACCAAAGAATTCTTCGCCGTCGACCTCTAATCCAATGTGATCTCCAACGCTAATGCCATCTTCGTCATCATCTTCAGAATCTTCGTCATCATCTTCATCTTCGGAGTCCTCCTCAACCTCAGAATCATCATCGTCTTCAGAATCATCATCGTCCTCAGAATCATCATCGTCTTCAGAATCATCGCCTTCCTCAGAGTCTTCTTCATCCTCATCGGATTCACCATCTTCGGAACTATCATCCGATTTTCCAGATTTGCCTCGTTCACGCAGTTCTGGTGCGTATTTTAGATGTAAGAATAGGCTCCCAGTAAG
>PSPR01000077.1 GCA_004195515.1 Methanobacteriota archaeon
AAATTTCAGTACTGCAAGATATGATTTGTCATGGGTTAAAATCGAGCCGGTCAAGCGCATTGCCTTACCAGCCAATAGTGGAAGAACACCGGTTGCGAATGGATCTAAGGTTCCACCATGTCCCAATTTCTCTAAGCCCATGAAATCACGAGCCCAAGCACTAACTTGGTGAGAAGATGGTCCTGGTGCTTTATCTAATAAGATAAAGCCAGCATTCAGAAGTTGTTCTATAGTTCGGTCTTCAGGTTTACAACCATGGGTTGAGGATGTTTCAGGTTTTTTCTCTAATACTATCACAAGGATTCCTCCAAAATTTTGACTACTGCTGTTACTACTTCATCGGTCTCTAGGAAAGAAGCGTCGATAATATGAGTATAAGGTGTCTTATCCTCAGGGTTAAGACCGTATAATTCTTCATAACGTGTTAGGTCCAATGAAGTTCGATGTCGGTTTGCTCTCAAAGCATCATCTGTTGACCCGCCTTCTCGTGAAACAACTCTGCGTGCTCTAACAACATCGGACACTTCGAGCCAAATCCTTACACAATTAATTTCTTCCAAATGAGCCCACCAACCTGATAATCGGCTCTCCATTATTTTGGGGCCGCTCGGTTCGTGCATTTTATTTTTAAGAATTTCATCCAAGGAACGGTCTATTGAGAAATCGACAGAACAAAGAGCACCGAATTTTGCGAGGCTAAGACCACGCTTTTCAGCTTGGTCTCGGAAAATTTGCCCGCCATTCAGAGAATCCCAGTCAAAGTGCTCACACAAAGCCTCGACAAGAGTTGTTGTGCCACTTCCGGGATGACCTGAAATTGTTACCTGTACCATTCAAAATCACCTATGACCATTGATGGCGGCAAATTGTGCACACCTTGTTTCGCGGTCCGTCTCGTTCGATAATGTCACAGCCACATTCAGGGCATTCAATCGATTCGGTTTTGGTTTCAGAATCTTCATTTTCAGCGGTAATATTTGCAGATGCTTGTTTTCTTGGCCCAGATTTACGAGCGTTACTCTTTCGACGTCGTGCAGATGCCTCTTTTGATTTTCCTGGCTTAGATGCAACTAGATGCAAAAGTGGTTCTTTGATGCGCTCATTTTCTAAAACGATCGGGTGAGTTTTGTAGCGGTATAATTTGATGTGGCGGTCGACGACTCTTCCAAGAGGTGCAGACATCGAGATATATGCTGCGATCCATGCCGGGAAAGGTGCCCAAGGTAATGATACATAATCTACCGGGAATTTTGCAACCATATTTCCCATCCATGCGAATACTGCTATGATGAAAAACATAGTGAACATCATCGGCTTCATCGCACCCATCTGAACTTTCATCTGTTCCGGCATCATATGTTGTTGCAAGGTTTGTGCTTTCTCCATCAGAATTGGGTCACGTCCAGTCCTGGCTTCATTAAGCATTTTGCGAACTTGTCCTTGGCGGTGACCAATATGGGCTTGAGCGATAGGATCCATGAACACATTTCTGAGTGCGGTATTGACAAACATCGAGATTGAACCCAGAATCATTACCGTGATGGTAAACCATTTCTCATCGGGCAACCAAGGCGATAAAAAGGGATCTGCATATCCGCCCAAGCTCCCTCTGATATCACCAGACATCAGCATAAAGGTCATCAAAATCATGAACAAGAGCATGAAAATCATCGAACCACCAGGCGGGGCCGGTGGAGGCGCGCTCTGACCGCTCATGCCCCCTACGGGGCAAAGTCCATCGCTTCAACGTTGCCACACAACTATATTGCAAATACCACCTAATTAAACAATCATTTTAGCGAAGCACTCAAACATGAATGCCGGTCATGGGCAACTATGTCTGCTGAAGGGTCAGGGTGGGAACACACCCAACCAATGCCAATGAGAGGTGCACCTTGTATCGTTTCTGAACAGAATGCGATGGCATTTATTTCAAAACTTCCAGTCAAACCTCGGATTTTTATATTCTCCGATTCAGAAAGAGCAATCCCCGGCGACTGGGGCTTCGTCGCAAGCGTCAGACCTGGCACACCACCAGAAGGAATAATGGCAGAATTAGACGCTTGGTTAAAACAAAATCCAGATGCATGGTTAGCTGTTGATCTCAGAGTTGGAGTAATCCCCCCAGCGATCAGCGATTTAGGTGAAATGCTCAGAACTTTTCCAAGAGTAGTATTGGTAATCGTATCTGACGATACTAAGGATCTACAATGGCCTCGTTGGGAACTGCCTTTTTGAATTAAATTTCTAAATTTATTCAGAAAACGAATCCACAAGCGCTGCACTCATTTGCATCTGCAGAGTTTTCAACCGAGCAAATCATGCAAGCTTTTGTTTCTTCAGCTTCATCGGAAACCTCTTCTTCAGCAACTTCTTCTTCAGCAACTTCTTCTTCAGCAACTTCTTCTTCAGCAACTTCTTCTTCAGCAACTTCTTAGCAACTTCTTCTTCAGCAACTTCTTCTTCAGCAACTTCTTCTTCAGCAACTTCTTCTTCAGCAACTTCTTCTTCCTCAGAAGTTGAATTATCCCATGCCATAGCAGCATTTTCCAATTCAACCTTCTTTAGATACATATTGTTATCATCATCGAAATTGACCGCGTGGCGGACGAAATCATCTCTGAGAGATGCGTCGATTCCATTCTCTTCCATGATTCGAACCAATACATCTTCTCGCCACTTGTAACCGTCTCCTGGTTCGTCGCTAGAATCATCATCGCCTTCTTCAGATATTTCCTCGACAATAGGTGGCGCTTGATCATCATCGTCTTCGACCTCATCACCAAAGGTGACTCCGTGGAATTGATTCAGGGTTTCTGCATCGACTTCGCCTGTTCCTTTGATTTCAAAGGATAATTCGATTCTCTCGCCCTTTCCAACCTGTGGAATGATCCAACTGGTTGCCGATGCTCCTTCTGGTGCTTCGATCGAGTTCATGCTAACGTCATCTCGTTCTTTGCGACCATTGCCGCGTACCGACCAATCTTTGATCTCGAAGTTCGAAGGTAATACATCGTTGATGATTACATCTTGAAGTGGGGTATCACCGTTATTCTCGAATAATACTAGAACTTCGTATCTACCCTTTCCACCCATTGGCATAACCGACTTTCCAGCCGAGAAATTCCGGCGGTGGTGACGGACACGAAGAATCGGTGCTTCGACTGCATCGCGTGCACATACTGGTCCAAAGCGCTCAGCACTGAATTCACAGCGAGCAGGCCCAGCAACAGCTTCGTTTCCTGGACTTGGGTCTGGAGCGACCAATGGATAAGTGATGGTCAATGTCTTTCCAGCTCCAAGGTTGATAGGACCTCGAGTTCCGATGGTCATGGTCAATGTATGGCCCGGGCCATCGGGGCTTCGTAATTCTTTTTCGATGGTAATACCAGCCGAAACCTCTGCTTTGTATTGGTCTTCTGCTAGGTCGGCACCTCCGACCTTCACCGAAATATCCTCTACAGCAAGTGCTTCGAAAACCCCAGGAATATCATCGGTAATTCTCATCAAGTTAATCATTGAAGAACCGTTATTGGTCATCTTGAGAGTAGCGGTCAATTCGTTTCTTCGGTAAGAAGGCAGAATCAATTTACTATAGCTCTTTTCAAGGGTGGAATCTAGAACCTCAAATGTTGAAGGTTCTAACTCTAGTTTGCCTTCTGCCGATTGATTTGCTCGCGGCAAGACGGTATATCCTAAATCCCAAGTGAAATCGGGCTTTCCATTCGATTCAACAGTTACTGTATCGGATTCCCATCGAGAATCCGGCAGTACATCTTCCGAAACATCTCTAATATCGAATAGAAGATCTTCACTACCTTTCATACGAACCTGTAATTTTACTAAGTCAACAGTAAACGAAGATCGATTTTCAAAAATGGTCTTGCACTCCCAATTATCTGGGCGCTCAGATTCCATCGAATTGATATAAGCGAATCCACGGCAGAATGCATCTAATTCTCTAAATGTCAGAGTAGATAATGTTGCATCAGCTTTGTATTCAGCTCGGGCAATTCCAGCCTTTACTGGTTTTACACCTTCAACATTGACGGTACCGGTCAGCGAAAGAACTTGAGTTTCACCAGCACCTAAATGGCCAATGTCCCAAGATAGGATACCATCTTCAAGCACGGATCCACCTGTTGCAATCAATGTGATTTGCTCAGGAACATCACGGGTAACAATAACATCGTTCAATGCAACACCACAGACGTTTTCAACCTCTAATTCAAGACTCAAAGGACCGCCTTCACCGCCCTTTGCAATCGAGAGCGAACGCTCTTGGTCACGGTCGGGATTAGTGTCTAAGCGCTCTCGTAAAATCAACATTCTACTATTCTTTACCTTATACTTGGTAGAGAATTCTTTTCTGCTATCCAATTCATCGACTTGGATGTGGTCTCCAGCCAAATTGGTATTTGTAGTATTATTCAACATTACATCGATATCGTAAATTCGATCGGTAGATGAAGGGTTTCTAACGGTTAGAACACCTTTTACATCTTGCTTGACCACTTCGCCAGCAGCGTTGAGAGTAGATTTTTCAGTTTCGTGTAAACTGCCTTCTAATTTGTCGCCAGGAACATCGTCAATCTCTGCAGATTTTCGGATTTTCGCCCCAGCTGCAACGAAATCATCTCCAACTGGAGCAACTGGTGCAAGAGGATCGACGATAGCAATATCTGTTTCTTCAACCGGAGGCGAAAGCGCTGCCAAAGGATCTGCTGGTGGAGCAGGTGGCATGCCAGGTGGTGCTGGCGGCATCTCTGCTGGTACAGGAGGCGCAAGTGCTGCCAAAGGATCTGCTGGTGGAGCAGGTGGCATGCCAGGTGGTGCTAAAGCTCCAAGAGGATCTACTGCAGGTTCATCTTCCGATTCATCTTCCGATTCATCTTCAGTAACTTCTTCTTCAGCAATTTCTTCTTCAGCAATTTCTTCTTCAACAACAGGGGAAAGTAAATCCAAACCTGGTGGAGACAAAGGCATCTCTGGCGGTGCAGGGGGCATCTCCGGTGGTGCAGGGGGCATCTCTGGTGGAGCAGGTGGCATACTAGGAGGTGCGGGAGGCATTCCCATAGGGGCTGGGGGCATTTCTGGAGGAGCTGGGGGCATTTCTGGAGGAGCACCCGGCATACTAGGAGGTGCAGGAGGCATTCCCATAGGGGCTGGGGGCATCTCTGGAGGAGCCGCAGGCATACCAGGTGGTGCAGGTGGCATACCAGGTGGTGCTGGTGGCATACCAGATGGTGCTGGTGGCATACCCGGTGGTGCTGGTGGCATACCCGGTGGTGCTGGTGGCATACCCGGTGGTGCAGGTGGCATGCCAGGTGGTGCTGGAGGCATGCCGGGTGGTGGTGGTGGTGTTAGTGGATTTTCGTCGGTCATATTACTTCCTCCTCGGGCTACCGCAATAGCGGCAAGCCTTCCATCTATGACAAGCGTATAACCATTACCCGCAGAATCTCACTTTTTGTCTTTCAAATCAGCAAAAAAAAAACGGCAGGTTGATGAACAATACCAGTTTGGCGGCAAATATGGTCGGAATGGATTCATCAACA
>PSPR01000025.1 GCA_004195515.1 Methanobacteriota archaeon
ATCATGCATCCAGAATTCTGAACCATATGGTGCTACAGAATACCAGGTTGTTGTTGCATAAGATGTATATCCTCCAGTGTTCAAGATCGTACTTTGGTTGAACTCCATAGAAGTGTCACCGTCCATGTACCACCAAGGTACGTCAGCCATAATGACTTGGTTTGACATATCAGTCGGTGAACCACCATAATAGCCGTATTCTTTCAATCCAGAGGAATAAGTTCTGCTTCCACCAGTCGAAAGAGAACCTGCACAAGGTGCTATCTGGACATAATAAGCGCTTGTCCAACCATAACAAATTCTTGAATCGACACCGTCAACCAAATCCATGTTAGCGGCATTTCCTGCTGAATCGGTTAAGGTTGCTGTTTCGAATCCATAACGGAAATCACCAGAGTTCGAAGTTGAACTAGAATAACTATAGCTACCAATCTGGGCAATCGTCACCGTTTGATAACCTGCTAGGTTTTCAGTGGTTAATCCTGCGGAATCTACTGAAATTGTTGTGAACAATAGATCGAATGCATCTCCGTTACTATCGGTAGTCTGAGTTCCTGTGACAACTCCATCAGCATTCATCAATAGGACATTTGCTCCAGAGACGCTACTAGCGTCTGCCACAACATTAACATCTAATTGCCGCATTCTGCTGAATAATCCAGTTCCGGTTACGTCAACTGAACTAGCATCGACAGATCCTTCGATATAATCTACAGTTCCTGAACCAGAGATTACGAAATCTTTAGTATTTGAAAATACACTATCCGTAAACGTTAGACCACCTGAGCCGGCCGTTTCAATACCAATGGCATTTGTTGCTAGATTCATTCCGTTCCAAGATATATCCTTTTGGGTTGCTGAACCGAATTTAATTCCAGCACCAGCTGAGTTAGTGATTGTTCCAGTGAAATCTCCACCGACATCCTTGACATAATATACACCACCTAATCTGCTGTTGTTGATATTTGCATTGGTTATATCGATGCTTCCAGATGCTGCGGAACTCATTAGAATACCGTAGTTTCCACCTTCGACAGTCAAATCGTTGACTGAAGAAGCAACCGAACCATCGACTAGTAAACCAGTCGATGTTGGGTTGGAGATAGTGACGTTATCAATATCTACAGCAGCCCAAGAGCCGCCGACAATCATACCTTCATCTGCACCAGAAATCTGGCCATTCACAAAGGAAGGTGTTCCAGATTCACGAGCATATAAACCGAGGTTGGCTAGGTCATTACCCGAACGAGCAACGACATCTAAACGGTCTTGGTAATTGTCTGCACGGTTGTGCAATACATCGACGTACATTTTAACACCAGTAATGTTATTTGCAGTAAGGTCAATTACCGGGAAAGTGGTTCTTGCACCTTGTCCGTTCTTCATGTAGTATGTGTATGCATAATCTAAACAGACGTTGTAGGTTCCCCACATTCCATTGAATCCTTCAGGTGGAGCGAATACTCCACTAAAGTAAGCCGATGGAGAGTAGTATGCCCAGTATTTCATAGGATATGCATAGGTTGGAGTTATATCATCATTGATCGCTTCCCAACGGAATCCGAAATCACTAGGATATTCGTTATAGGAGCCATTCATAGTATAACCACCGTAGTTAATCATATAGTAATAATAACCATAGTCATAATCTGGGTTGTAGGTATAACCGTAATAATTACAGTCCCATCCTCCACCGTTTACATATCCTTCATCGGTCGAGTTGGTGACGTTCCAGGAATTCCCAGCGTTATCGGTTAACTCGATTCGCATTCGGTCGTAAATCATGTAGTATTTCGAAGAGGCGTAATTATAGCTTGGGTGAGCATTTCCACCAGCATAGATTGAATTCATTCCAACTTGGAGGTAATCATTACCCATGTAACCCGACATATCGATATCGTATGTGGTCCATCCTTGGTTCTGGCCCGAAAGTAGGGTAGAACGGTAGATGGTTGGAAGGCTCATGCCGCCGTAAACCACTACTCCTTGAGTACTGTCTTGGATGTTAAATCCGTTAACAGCAGGTGCAGAATCAATCACAGCTACACCAACCTCTGCATTACGGACGACGATATTATCGACACTTCCGTACGCACCGTTGAATAGAAGACCCATTCCGGTTTGTCCTGCGTTCATGATGGTTGAATCATCGAAATCCAATGTTCCGTCTGTAACCATGATTGTTGCATGGTCAGTCGAAGCACCTGAGTTTCCGTAAATGGTTGAACCATTCATGATGGTTACAGTTCCAACGCCATTTGCCGCAAGATCACGTACTACACCATTATCGATTGTTAGACTGCCGCCATCCATATCTATGTGAAGTGGATAAGATGAGGAAACTGCTTTGAGAGTACCGGTGTCGGTACTTGTGCTGCTGAATTCCAGAACTCCACCACTACCAATTGTTAGAACTGGGGTGTTGGTTGCATCGGATGCGACCGCGAATACACTCTTTACAATAACAGTACAATCATCGATGGTCAAGTCACCAGACAGGGTGATCTTCCCTTCCCAAGTGAAAGTGTTAGTTGCTGCATCATATCCGAGGGTAGCTTCCGTATGGTTTACTAGGTAATCACAATCCATGTTGGTATCGTTAAGGGCAACTGGTGCAGGTTCTAATCGAAGTTCGAATGTATCTCCTACCGTAAAGCCACCAGGATACCAAGCATCGGAAACGAGAGTCTCGTTTTGCCCGGCTGGACCCCAGCCCGCTAGGTTGTGGTCTGCGTAAGTGTCACCATTATCACGTGCACTTATGGCCCATACGGATGCTGCACCGTTTGCGTCGGTTCTTTGAGTTCCAACTGTAAACAATCCTGCACCACTATCGACCACAGTTGTTTGTACTGTGTGTCCAGATCGGTAAGACTTGGTTCCATCTCCGAGCAACTTGTAAACCTTAAGGGTTGCAAGTCCACCGAAGAAGATGTCTCCGGTCGAACCTGAGTTTGTATCACAAACTCCAGTTCCATCACAAGTTGTTCCATCTTGGCTAACAGCGATCAGAACAATCCTTGCATTAGTAGATGCCTTTGCCAACTTGTCGAAACTAGATGGCATGGTCCATGTACCTTCTCCGATTGTGATATCGGAATTACGTGCATAGATTGCAGATTGGGTTCCTGTATAAGTTCCTGTTACATCGGAAAGTACGATGTTATTTGGAGCAGCTGCGTTTGAACACGAACCGGAAACCCAGTCGGTTGAAACGGTATCTGCGATAACCTTGTATCCACATCCATTGATGGAAATTCCATCGGTAGACCACGAAGTTCCCTCTATAGCATCCCAGCCCGGTGCATTTCCACTTACTGTCAGAGCGCCAATATTGATGTTATCCATCATTGGAGCCATGCGAGCCATGGTTATGTCGCCTGCGGTAAATGTATCAAAGACCGCATTGGAGCCAGATGGCCCAGAAGCTGTGCTAGATGTTCCACCAGGAGCCATTGCAATATTTGCACTTCCCAAGTCAACGTTAGTCATACTAATCGAATCAAGCGAATTAATCGCTCCAGAAGTATAGCCTGTTGCGACCAAATTACTGACGTATAAGCTAGATCCAGCGCCTCCACCTGTAGCACCGAGAACGGTACCTGATTGAGCAGAGGTGGTTGAGCCGGTTACATTGCTAATCCAGACAGTTTCGAAGTCCACATCGATCAAGTTGACCTGCGAAGCGCTGATGTCAACATTTTCCATATATAGTGAGCCAGCGGTACTACCTGGGTAGTTGACGACTGCGCCGCCCCAGTTGGTTCCATCATCGTTACATCCGTTCATCTCACCGTTGGTGAGACTAGCGATTGTGTCTTCTGCAAAGTTGAAACAAGCATTTGCTGCATTGTTAACCTCGAAGTCGGTCATGGTCAAAGCGGTGCCTTGACCCGAGCCGTGAGCGAATGCTTCACCGACATTGCTGAAGGTGACGTGATCCATTGTGAAGTTTCCAACATTAGCATTAGACGAAGGTGTTGCTCCGTGCCTACTACCTGCTGCAATTGCTGCATCGGTTGTATTAGCAAAGTCGACATAGGACATCTGGTGTCTATCATCGGTTCCTTCAGCAACACTACAAGCACCAGTGAATGCTAGGCCTTTCCAAGTTCCACCGTTTTGACCCTCAAAGAGGATGTGGTCAGTAGAGTTACCTACTGCGATGAACGGACTGCAAGCGTTATCAAAGGAGAGTCCCTTTCCGGATGCTACCTGAATAACGACTCCCGGTTCGATGGTGAGGTTATCACCAATCGATAGGTAATCATTACTTGGGTTAATACGAATCGGTGAATCTATATTCGACCAAGTGGTTGGTTGGACGATATCTGCACTGATATCGGTACCCTTGCCTTCGAATGGAACGATACGAGTTCGTACCGAACAATCTAGAGAAGAGGTATCATAGCAGTAATAGCTGGAGTAATAGCTCCACCAAGGAGCGATGTTTCCAGGCTTGCTGTACGAAGAACCACTATATGGCATATCAGGCATGTTGCTGTACCAAGTGGTCATGGAGCGCTCTAGAGCGGTAGATCCATCGTCCTTGAGGTACATATTACCCATACGTCCAATATGGACACGGTTCTTAGTATCGGATCCATTGTATTCCTTACCGAAGTAGTCGAATGTGAATCCATCTGGTAAGTCAATGTTTGCGTTACAACCGGCCTTGTATGTATTCCAGTAATAACTGGATACACAGTAATATCCGTATGGATAGCCATTGCTAGAACCTGCGATAGCAGTATCATAGGTCGGCAATTCAGTCATACCAAGATCGAATTTTTCCCAACCGTGACCACCGCTCTCGGTTCCGATTCGATAGTTGGTACTGAATGGATTTCCTCCAGCCATGTATCCAACATCTTGTTGTAGGGTTGCACCCATTGTACGAGATTGGTCTTGGTAACCGACAGTTGCGTAATCGTAATAAGCCTGACAATTTGTATCGTATTGGAATTCGATTTCATTGGTTACGTCATACATTACTACCTGGAAATTGCAGGTGTAAGAAGAGGTATAACCAAGATCGTGCCATTCAACGATAAACATCTTGTTAGGATCTCCAACTTCGAAACTGTTTGTAGTTGTGGTTTTGGTGTTAACACCGGCCGCAACGGTTGAGTTATCAGTTGCGGTCATGTAATACTCAGTAGTAGATCCACGCTCTAGGTCTTCCACAGTTGTGGACCAATCACATGTACTTAAGATACAGTCATTTCGATCGGGTTTGTTTGGAGAGAGGACCTTAGAAGCCCAATTTCCAACCGTGCCATTCACATCGGTAGTTCGATAATACAAGGTTGGGCCTTCACCCGTTGTTGCATTCACGTTTAGACCCGATGGAGGATCACCAGCATCAACGACAGCGAATGAGAATGTACGATCTCTCGAGTGAGAGTCGCGCAATACGCTATGAACTACATCTGGTGGCGTAGTATCCGGTTCTGGTGCGACCTTGCCTACCTTAAAGGTGATATCACCCGAGGCGGCTTGACGGCCATAATAACCAGATCCAAATGCCATTCCAGCCCAGCGGTACGATGTACTGTAGATGTAATAATATCCAGAAGTACATGTTGGGCTAGAGCTGGTAGAGCGGAAGAAGTAGTACCAACCATTGGTACCGACGCACATCCAATTTGCTCCAGAGCTGCTGTAGGTTGCATTGAAGTCGAATTTACCGAAGGTTCCGGTAAAGTCACCAGGGATACTGATGCGGAAGGCTTCAGTATATCCGTAAGTAGATGCATAAGTAGCCGAAGTTCCACCAGATAGTGGCTCATCGATACCTGTGCTTGTTCCTAATCCGACCATTGCCCAAGCATTTGCTGAGCTATCATATAGGTAAATCAAGTTCATCCCTGGTCCATCATCTGCTGCGATTGACAAGAATCCACCATCATCTTTGTGCATTTCCATAACACCAGATTTGGTTCCACCAAGTCCGTTATATCCGGAACTGGAGGAAGTGGTCCACATCATCTTCCACTGACTGTAGAAGTAATAGCTGGTGGTGTAGAAACAAGAACTGCTTCCAGTACCACAACTCGATGTATCGAATTCTATAACATATTCATCAGAATTGTCGTAATAAGTCATCTGCTGGTCAAAGTATGCTCCAGGTGTGAACGCAGAGCTTGCATAACGTTCGGTTATCAAAGTTGTAAATTTCTTTGCGCTTCCTGCATTATCTGCATCATCAACGAAGAACCAATAAGTGGTTGAAGGAGCGGTTGAGCCAGATCCTCCACTAGGGTCGGTTGCCGTATTAGGGGTCGATGAAAGGTCGCTGAAAACCCAGTAATAATTTACAAAGTCGCCTGCTGCAATGTTAGCAGTAGTAGCCTTGAAATTACACTCGGTATCTGTGGAACCACAGGTTCCGAGTACTGTTGTTGATACAGAGGTATATGTTCCATTGTTAACACTATACATCAACTTTGGCGCACCGGTCGATGTAGTATCGATTCCGGACATATCAGAGAAGGTGGTGAAGAATGTTCTCTCGCCTTCTTTGTAAGAAGTTATTCCAGTATATGGGATATATTCGGAAGTTGGATCGGTAGAATCCGTACCACCAGAGTAGGTGATTTGGATATAGCTGTTCGAATTGCCACCTGTGTACGCATAGTGGTACAAGTATGTCGAGGTCGAATAGCGAGCACCCATTCCAACAGAACCACTATTTGTTAGTGCGTTGGTAATGTAGTTGTGACTACCTGTGGTCGCGGAACAAGCTGTTGCGCTGTTGCACAGAGATGCCGACTTCCATCCGGTACCGGTCGCATATGTTCCAGCTGCTGCTGAATTCCACAAAGAACTAATCATCTTACGCTGGACTGTTCCACCATATCCATAAGAGATAGACGAAAGCAATCCAGAGCAACTTGCAGTTGGTACAGAGTAACTATATCTGTTAGAAGTACCACAAGATTCCATTACTACAGCGGTGATTTTGTTGGTAGAGTAGCCATATGAGTAAGATACATACTGCATCCAATCGATTGCATCAATTGATGCCCCTGTTGGCAATGCGTTAGAACTGGTAAAGGTATACTTGTTCCAAGGCATGTAGTACAAACTAGCGTAATATCGGTATAAGTACCGGTATGTGTTGTTGTAACAGTATCCGTAGTAGACATAACAATATCCACCGGAACCGCTAGTGACCTTGATCGATGGATCCAACGCCAATGGGAATTGACGCTCTTCATCCAAAAGCCAAGACGACTCGACTGCGGTTGTTAGAACAACAGTTTGGCCGAATACCTGTACGAAGTAAGTTGCGTGATAGGGGTCAGTAGACTCCATCTCCATTACCACAGGAACAGGAAGAACCGCGATTATCTCGCCGGTCTCAATGTTACGGATGGTCAACTCTTCTTGAGTTTGGACCAAGTCCTCTCTCAAAATATCGTCTCCAAGGTATAGCGCATGTCCGACTGGTAAGCGCATTTGTTCAGCTAGGCCAAACCATGCGACATTTTCGTCGAGCACTGGGCGCTCACGGATTATTAGATTCTGTTTGACCTGGTTGGTCTCAACAGTATAATCCAAGTCGAAACCTTCAGCGATCGGGTAGCGAATCATATTGCCACCGACCGACACGCCTTCGTGAGAAGGAGTGGTTCGGAAAGGCATTGGGTTACCACCGGATTCATCGATGGTCATGACCATCGGTGCAATTCCGGTAATGATCGGGTCCACGTTAGGGTGGACCGTCACAGCAACACCATCGGCAGCTTCTGCTGGGAAATAGGTCTGATAATTATTCTCAGATACTTCCCAACCGCTGACGGTTGCCTTAACGGAGAGGTCAATCTCGTCCCAGGAGCCGTCTCTATCGAGATAGTGTAGCGGCTCGCTAGCGGTGATGAGAGAAGTCTTTCCGTCTTCAGTACGGAATGCTTTCTGGTTCATCGACCTCATCCCCTCGATTTCCGAGGTTTCGTCGTGTTCATATTGTACAGGCTCATAGACGTCTGGCAGAGCAAAGTAGTCGTAGTCGTCTGCATCAATAGCATCGACATAGTCTACATTGTCTGTCTGGGTGTCGTTCTGCACTAGGCCTGTCAGTGGTGACAGTGCCATTAGTATGCAGAGTAGAAGGGCTATGCCCACTCCACCCATTGCGGTCTTTTTGTTCGTGTTCTTGGTTCCCAACATCACGTCATCATCTCCTTACGGACTGTATGCAGAGCACCTCACGCTTTGATTCACTTATGAGTGTTGGGGTACATGCGCTTTGGTAGCATCATGCATTCAGGGCAGAGTATAGGTAAATATCTTCCCCTTTATTCTTCAAGGTTTCTTCAATAGCGTGGTCGAAATTTTTATTTAATTAGTGAGGTATTTATTAATAAGGTACAAGCGAAAGCAGGCAACTAAGCCCCTACTACTTGCCACGAAGTAGAAGCGAACTAATCACGGCTTGTTAAATTAGATCGATTGAAATGTTATTATCTTATTAAAAAAATACTATTTTCCTCAAAACCAATTTGACCGATTCAAACTGTTTTGGTGTTGAACTTGAAATTAAGGTGTTGAAATAACACTTGAGCCAGAAGGTCCTGCTATTAAAGAAAGATGTTCATCCTAAAACCAACGGAGAAAAATCGCTATTAGAAAGTACGTCAATACAAGCCAATATTAGGAATGATTGAGCTCTAAGCCCAATCGGAATTTGATTAGAAAAAGAAGTAAGGGGGGAGCCATGGAGGGCGGCGAACCGCTCTCCATGGCAGCCTCGGTAGTTTTGTTTTTCTACCGTGTTTTTGTCGTTATGACGTATTTTTCATTCTGTTGATGAAACTAGCTAAGATCAGTAATCCCAATCTTTGCCTTCTTCGCCCTCTCCACCACGGGAGAGGATGAATGCTCCAACAACGAATGCTACAACAACCAATCCAATGATTACGCCCCAAGTCCAAGTTGGTACGCCAGCATCTCCTTGAGTGTCGTCACCGAGTTTTTCGTCACAGCCTTCCAAGGTCGGATCGGATTCACAATCCTCTAATGTGACATCTACAGTATGTTTGATATCGGTCATAGAGACATCGTTATTCGAGTTGCCAAGAGCATCGACTGGTACTGCGGTAAAGAAGTACATCTGTGTGTTTCCACCAGGTTTGTTTACATCACCGCTTGTTGTTGTTGCTGCATCAGAACATGTTGTTGGCATGTCGCCTGCAACATCCCAAGAGCTTGAGCCCCAACAAATCTGCCAGTGGTCAACATCTGCCTCATCACCAGAGACAGTCCATGAGACAGTCCAGGTATTTGCATCCTTGCTGGTCACAGACATTGCTGTAGCAGCTGCATTACCATCGACCGAATTATCTGCTTTTGCAGATGCGGTTGCGACGGTTGGATTACATCCACCGCCGTTACAAACCCTCAAAGTTAGAGTGTAAGTTACTCCGTGAACTGTGTCGGTTTGACCATTTAAGGTTGAGTCGACGGTAGTTGTGTTGAGGTTTTGCGTATGGCAATCACTACCTGCTACATCATCACATAGGGTGTATTCGAGCCAATCGACTCCAGGAACGGTTGTTCCAGTATATCCCCATGCTGCGGTGATGTGTCCACCAGCCGAAGCGGACATGGTTAGACCGCTCGGGTTAGCTGCAGATGCTTCGATAATTTGGATCTCTCCACCCATCAATGCGATTTCCCCACCGGATAATACCGGGTTGTTTTCACCCATGTTGATAATGATTGTTCCATCGTTTCCAGAAGAGGAGATGGTTGCATCGAGTTTTGCCCAATTGCTATTCGAGATGTAAAATACGCTGGTCGGCGTGATTGCTGTTGCATCGTACGTAATTGTGATATCTTGTGCTAGGACATCTTCAGGACCGTAGGTCGTAGAAGGTGCGTAATCCAAGATTAACTCAGAAGTATACTCTCCAGCGAAACCGTGAGAGGTTAAGTCTTGAGTATACTCTGCATCACTATCTTCTATGGTCAAGCTAAATGTATTTACACCATTGTAAGATAGGTTGTAATCCATTGTAACTCCACTTGCAGAGGTAGAGGATGCGGTTATTTGATTCCAAACGAATACATTGATGAAATCAAGTCCGGTAGATCCAAATGCATCGATAACTACTACAGAGTAGGTGTGAACCCCTGCGTAATGTGACATATCGATCAGTAGGTTGCAAGATGAGAAAGCAGGTCCGCTTCCGTCACAGAAAGATGTTGCGTTATCTGGAATTCCAGGGTGGCTCCAGCGGTAACTCAAGCTGGTGCCCGAATCATCGTCGGCATCATCTGCGTCTGCGACCAGAGTCATACTCGCTCCAGGACCTAGAACTAAATCGCCTTCGGTCTCAAGAGTCAAAGCGACTGTTGGTCGGTTATTCATTGCAGTAATCTTTGTCATTGTTTCTTCATTGTTTGAAGAAGACATGTCTGTAACAGTTTCGTTAACCATCGAAATGGTTGCATTTATGTTGTAAACCCCAGGTGCAAAGTTAAAGAAGATACATGCTTGACCAGTTTCTGTCGCTGCGCCCATATTCTGTGGGTCATCTCCAAGGTATTGGTGGAAGTAATCTTGACCAAATCCATCGATGCAAGAGTTTCCAACTTCGTTGGTCACGACACCAGTAACGGTGTTTTCAATCGAGAATGCGACTTCCCAGTCATAGGTAGTGGAAAGGGAGGAACCAAGGTGACGAACGGTTGCTTGAACCGAACCCCATGCTGGATTCAATGGACCGGAAGTCAATCCAGGCATTGTTGGTGTTCCAAAGTGATTTCCTGATTCGTCTAGAGAATATCCTTGGTTGATTACCAATGCCGCGATTCCAATATCGTGGAAGTTCTCAATTTGGCCTTCGAGTTCAGCTTCGCTGGTTGATGCATCATCATCTTGTCCCATCGACACTTCGCAGAAATGCAAGTAGGTTACTTCTTGAGATCCATTTGTGGCATTAGTGCCGCCGGTTGTTGTTGTTTCAACACATTCAGGCATTTGGCCAAAGATAACGTAACTCACCAAACTAGCAGATACAGTATATGAACCGCTTGACGCAGTAGAGTCTGGGGAAACACTGCCGAAATATTCGGTAGAGTCTCCAAAGTCCAAGTAGTATCTACTATCGGAAGTTGTGTTGTTGGCATCGATTTCGTGACGGAAGGTCTCGATTGTGCCATTGGTTCCAAGGTCGGTGACCTGAGAGGTACCAAGAGCAGGACTAGCTGCTTCCAAGGTTCCTTCGATATCCAATGCTACAATGATGCTTCGAGCGGACCATGCGGTAGAACCGCCGGTTTCAACTGTTAAAGTGAATGCTTTTTGCTCTGCACCACTTTCTACATCTTTGCCTGATGCCCACTCAAGATCGATGATGATATCAGTCCAATCGACTACGGAGATATAATGCTCCGCAAAGTCGTTGGATGGTTCTGCATCATCAACTGCATTGGTTTCGACAACTACGATATAGTCTCCAGTAGTCGGAGACCAGGTGATGTCGGAACCTTGGTAGGTCATTGTGTGCTTTCCATTGTCTAAGTATGCTCCAGCATCTAAGCTAGACCATGGGCAGACAAAGGAGTCATCGCACACAAGATCGCCGTTAGTCCACGACAGGTCATTACCTGCTAGGTCCTTAGCGATCATGCCTCGGGCTCCACCTTCGGTTAGATACACCGTGACGGAAACACCCATCTCGGTGATCGCGGCATCGCCAACATTGCTGATGAATACCTCGAAGTTTACATCGTCTCCGGCTTTTATGGTATTACGCATATCGCCAGTGATGTCGTCGGTCGTTGTTTCTCTCGGAGAGAGAATCGCATCAACTTTTGCGTCAGGGCCTGCTCGGCCATCTGCTAAGTTGTTTTCTTTCTGGTCTAGTTCGTTCCAATCTAATGCAACAAGCGAAGTGCTTGCAAGCATTAATAGGGCTAGAATCATGGTGGTTAACTTACTCATGTCATTTCCTCCACTAGGGTCGGTTAGCCCTCCCGACGCCATGTTGGGTATTTAGGAGTTGGCAAACAGGTTTGGTCGATGCATCTTCGTTAATGAAAATCAAATATACATCTTCAAGAGATTCAGTACAGCGTTTATATGAATTAAATATTAATTATAATAGGGAATTCACCATGGATGGTACAATGTGTTTGTGTTTTCTATCTAAGCCGGAGGATAAAATAAACCGCCACTTTAATCCAAAGAAGCCAGAGCATTTGCCGGAGTAATTTTTGTCACTTTTGACACAGGGTAGGCAGTCGCTGCTAAAACCAATATCCAACCTCCTACCAAAAGCCAAATTACAGTAGTCCAAGGTAAAATCAATTCCACCCCTTGTTCTTTCCAAAACGACTTATGGAGTGCGGTATGGAATGCTAATGCGACTATCGCACCATTCAACATACCTAGTAAAGCGACCCAACTCACCTCGAGGATCATCCCGCTCATCACCATTTTTTTACGGAAACCGAGTGCCCTAAGCATTCCAATTTGACCCGAGCGTTCAGAAACCGAGCGGTAAGTTACTACACCTATGCCGGCTATTCCGACGATCAAACCCAATGCAAGATAAGCCTGGAAAATCAAAAGAATTGCGAAAATTAAGCCCAATAGCTTCAGAATTTCAACCTCGAATACCGAAGAATGGACTCCATCTTTGGCCAAATCATCCGATAAATCTTGTTCTAATTTGGCCGAATCCACACCATCTGGTGTTGAAACATAAATCCTGGTGACGACCCCTCCGAATTGCTCTTCGACGATATTTCCACTCATCCAAACCCCGGTTGAAAACAGGTTTGAAGATTGGGATAAAATGCCGCCAACCATGACTTCTCGGCTATTTCCTGGGTTTGAAATATCAATTAGCGAAATTGATTCTCCAATTGAAAGAGTGATCCCTGCAATCGACTCTCCAGTATTGGGGTCTACCAAGGCGAAAGAGCTGTCTACAAATACAATATTTTCATTGGCCTCCATCGAGATCCAAGCCTTCTCAGCAGTATCACCTAAACCGTGATCCCAATCTTCGAGCGGCAATCCACCATGGTTGACGAAGCCTTGGTCAACCCCTCGCAAAATATAACCGATGCTATCTTGTCCATCATCAACCCAAATTACAGCTCGATTGACCCGACCTATGGCATCGATATCCTCGGCACTTGCATTCGCAAGATTCCAATCAAAAGGATCCTCAGAAAGATTTAGAGGTGATTGACGAGAAGATGATAAGAGAATTTCAAATTCACCACTCGCATCGTCGACATAACCGGTTGAATGCGATTCGAATTGATCAGAATATCCCGCCAATACAACAACGCTGAAAACAGTAAGTGAGAACATTCCCATGATGATGGCGGTGCGGAGAGGTGCCGCAGCAGGATGGGCTAAGGAGACGTTGACAACCGGGCCGAACCTAGTGGTAATGAACCGTTTACGCCCAACCCAAGCAGCAATTCTTGGTGCGATCCCGGTGAGGATCAACACACCTGCGAATACCTCGAGCAATCCTAAGATTACAAATGTAATTTCGTCGGGTTTAATCCCTTTTGCCACCGGGGTGAAATCACCGGAAAATTTCGCCCAGAGAATTAGACCAAAACCAATTGCAGCCATGGTGTTTTTTCCAGAATTACGAATGTTTTTGCCGAATATTAACGGTGCAATATATGTGATTATAGGCACGAGTGACATCACGAGACACGCCCCCATTATATGCCAAAGAGCGAACCTTAGAGAAGAGGTTGAATCGATGGCAAAAATTGCTAATCCAGACAGTATTCCTCCACCCAATAAAATGATCAGTCCAAGAATTGCCCACCAAGGAATTCCTTTGCTTAGATTTGGATTTATCCCCCTTAGGGCTTGGACGATATTGAGCCGACTGGTCCACATTGCAGTCGACCATAAGGTGGTCATCGCCACGATGAATCCGGTCGCCATTCCAATCAACATACTTTCTATTGAGAATGAAAAGTCAAGACCGGATGCACCTACTGATTCGAAAACTTGGCCAAAGGCTAAGCCGATTATCCAAGCCAAGAACAAGCCAAAAATGCCACCCGCAAATGCTGCCATAGCAGAGGTTAGCATGCCTTCGGTAAGCGCAAGAGCCCTCATATCGGAGCGTTTCATGCCCAATGCTCTGATGATCGCTTCATCGGTGCGTCGTTGTTCTGCGAGCATAATCACAATGGTCAGAACCAAAAGTACTCCCGCACCGATGGTAAAAGTTCCAAAGACCAAAAACATCGATGAGAGTACACCAGCACCTTCGGCAGAGGCCTTTATCGCCTCTTCCTTTATTGGAAGAATTTGCAAATTCATTGTTTCGACCCCAGCGATGCCGTCGAGCCAAGACAAGATGGCCTCATTATCGCCATTACTGATTACAATCATGCTACGTTCACCTTTTGATGCCGCTGTCAAAGATTCACCATCACTCATATTGACTAGGCCGACGATGATCTGTTCCAATTCATCCAAACCCGGTGCGTCGATTTGAGCCATATTGCCACCAATGTTCAAAATCGTTGCAATTTCATCGCCATACGCCCATGGAATCAGGCCATTGAGGTGAAGGTTAGTATTGGATTCCAGTACTTCTAGCCGGGATGATAGAAATATTTGGCCTTCATTCGGTGATAGACCGTTATCGGTTGCAAGCAATAATTGTGGCATTTCACCGATTGAACCTACATCAACGGTTAGTGGAAGGCGGGGGCTCAATGTACCATTAGTATCCAATAATACCCCATTTGAAGTTGTGCAAATCAAGGTGAAATCATAGGCGAAAGCGCGATTATCACAGCCTTGGTTTGGGATGGCGACAAAAGTGATTCCTGAATTGCTAAACCGATAAAGTGTGCCGTTTGGAGCCAGCAAGAGACCGCCGGCTAAACCAGTCCAACCCTCGGGCGAATTTGTACCATCAAATGTCGACCAGCCGCTCGATGAGCCGAATAAAATGCCACCATCATCAAATAGCCATTCTCCACTAAAATTTGTTTCAACCCATATTTCCCCCTCGAGTTGTAAAACCTGATTGCCTAACAAGCCCTTGATCGCAAGAAATTCACCCTCATCTGAAATTATATGTTCGAGCGAAAAAACCGTTGAGGGTAAAGAATAATCACTATTGGTAGGGGTCGATGAAATCAGTATCTCTTGGCCTTTTACATGGTGAATAATATTGTCATTTCTATCCTCAGGCACCTCGGTTAGACCGTTGCTATGGGCGATTATTATCGAAGAATTTCCTAATGATATATCGTTGATCAAACCACCATCAGGAACCTTCCAACCATGCGATTTACCGCCACGATCTATCTGAAAACTGACAGCGCCACCAGCGACGTACCAATCTCCATCTTCAGAAATCAAGATTTTATCGATTCTATCGTCGGGTAAGGAGAGAATATGTTGACCGTGTTCAATGTGCACAAGAGGTATTTGCAAGATTTCCATCGCATTGCCATCAGCCAATAAATCACTGCTATTCTCTCGCCATGAAGCCATGAATGACTCATCCAATCTGCCAAGGCCAGCCGATTGACCAATCGATAAGGCATCGCCTTCTTTTGTGATTTCAAAATTCGAATCTTCAGCCAAAATCAATCCATCGAGTATGGAGTTGATGCCGTCGATCTCTTCACTTGCTATCAGCCCTGGTTTGAGAGAAATTCGCACCCGATTTACCGCCGATTCCATTTCTTGTAATTCTTGAGCCAAGTCCAATGAGGTGAAAATCGCCGGTGAGCGAGTCCCTGCCATCGCTCCTTGGCCTGTCATTGGCAGGATTTTATCGATTTGCACTTGGGTGGTCTGCCTTTCCAAACCGGTTGTGGTCACTATATGCCATGCTAATTCGACCCGGTCGCCGGCTTTGGTCTCGATTGAATCCGCTAAGGCTTGATTGATTGTGATGCCTTGCCAACCATCGTATGCGAGCCAAGCTACGCTTGGGTCGGCTTTGCCATTGGCTTGGGTTATGGTCGCGCTAGATTCGATGCCGTGCGACCAATCGTCGGCGATTCCGGCGGCCAATAATTCAGTGCCGAAGATATTGCTTAGATTTGATTGAAGGTCGGTTGGAATGCCGGTTCTTTGGTCTTGGCCATAGATCAAAATGTCGGTATCGCCCCATTTGGCTTCGATTTCTGAAGTCATCGTCGATTCGAGACTATCTCCGACCACGAGGGAAGAAGTGATTATGGCTGAAGCGATGAGCAAACCTGCCATCATCAAAGCGGCTTGGCGAGGTTTTCGGCGAATTTGTTCGGTTGCAAGCCGGAATACCAGGAGGCGGCGTGGAGAAAAAAGTGGTTGAATCAACATTGTCGAAACTATTCCTGCAGCTATTGTCATCGACCAGGTCGATACAAAGCCCATCTCTTGCCAATCCATCAACCACCAAACAAAAGCTGAGTCTAAAATTGGCCCTAATCCGATCAATAAAGTCTGCCAAAACGCTGAAACATCTTTGCGTAAAGCATAGGCTGCGCCCAGGCTCATCGGTGCTACCAAAGCGATTACTGCAATGAGCTCGTATAGCATTGTCATTCCTCTTCAACTAGAATTCGACCATCGATAATCTCAATGATTCGAGAACATTTGTTGGCTACATCGACATCGTGAGTCACGATAACTATAGTTGCACCTTGAGAATTCAATTCACACAGCAATTCCATTATTTGATCACTGGTTTTGCCATCTAGATTACCGGTAGGCTCATCACAAAGAATTACTGCGGGCTTGTGAACAAAAGATCGGGCGATTGCAACCCTTTGTTGTTGACCGCCAGATAATTCGGCTGGACGGTGAGCACCACGGTCACCTAAACCAACTCGCTCCAATGCTTCCATCGCTTGAATTCGACAATCATCTGCAGAGATTCCTTGCATCATCAACGGTATCTCGACATTTTCGACCGAACTCAAAACTTCAATCAGGTAAAATTTTTGAAAAACAAAGCCCATTTGTGAACCGCGCATATCGGTTCTTTCATCGTCCGAAATTCCGAATAGCGGTTTGCCTGCGACCATGACTTGGCCTGCTGATGGATCATCGATTCCACTCAGCATATTGAGCAATGTGGTTTTCCCACAGCCCGATGGCCCCATTATTGCTACCATCTCGCCTTGATTGATTTGGAGATCGATTCCTCGAACCGCTTGGACGGTTTCTTCACCCATCTCGTATAGTTTCCAAAGACCCTTACACTCCAATGCTACTGTCATCGTTTCACCGAGAACGGCACGGGTTGATAAGACCAGCCTTTTTCGCATTCAATCATGAAGGTCAGAGTTTTGGTGTTTGGCCCAATCGCTGAAGCGCTTGGGGCTAAACAACACGATATTGAATTGCCTGAAAGTTCGAGCGCTTGTTTCTTGATCGAGGAATTGAGACAAGAACATTGGCTTAACCGAGGTTTAATCATCAGCGTCAATGGTCATATCGTCAACGCCGACGAGCCATTGGCTGAGGGAGATGAAATTGCCTTACTTCCGCCGGTTTCTGGTGGTTAATAGCCGATTGATTGACAAGTAGGGCGCCCTTCCCCACAACTGGAGCGATTCAATATGCGGTTTGGTTCATTTGAAATAATAATTTTATTAGCGATTTTCTTTTTGCTTTTCGGCGCTGAGCGATTACCAAAACTCGCTCGAGCTGTAGGCCAATCAAAAGGCGAATTCCACAAAGGAATCACCGAGGTTACCGCAGCACCTGATGCTGAGAAAACCGAAGCAGAACTCGAAGACGGCGGCAAAACTGCTGAGGTTGCTCTGGCTCAAAAAGCACAAGCAGCCGGCATTGATCCAAGCGGCAAGACCGCTGAAGAAGTCAAAGAAGAGATCGATTCGGCTGAAGAATAATCAACGACGTGCACGTTTTACCTTCATAGGTGAACCACAAATATCACATTCTTCCTCGGTTTGAGAATCGGCTTGTTTGGTCGCTCGACAACCGATACAACGCAATTCCCAAGCCCATTGTTGAGTTGATTTTCGATTTGAGACCGACTCAAACGGGTGCGAGAGCGACCTGCAAACATTTTGAAGCGAATAATCATCGGTGAATAGCGTCTGTCCACTACTCATTGCAATTGCTAATACATCAAGGTCAACCTGGCTCAATCGAGGCAAATCCCCAGTTGCCGCGGCTGCAGCTTGAGCATCTTGAGTCGATGGACTGAGCCATTGCATATCGATCGATTCAATCAACATTGCCCGCTGCGGCGAAAGCCGTTGTAATTCGGCCAACTGCGAGTGGGCCACCAATCCACCGACCAGCCGGTCCATCGGCCAATGAAGCAAAGCGGCCGTATCGAGAACTGGCATATGACCACGGGTCAGGTTTTCCCAACATCAAGACTTCGGCGTACGATGAGTTCATGTTTACGATTGTGACCCCAAGGTCATATGTCGTGGAAAGAGGCGGTGGTGAACTGGTTCGATGGATTTGGCACAGCAAGCCTTGGCGCCATGTCATTTACCGAAGCCATCATCCAACCGGTGCCTCCAGATTTGCTATTTCTACCAATGCTCGCAAAATCCGATTCCACAACATTTGTCATTTGGTTATGGTTAGTGATAACAATAACTAGTGTGATGGGCAGCATAGTTGGATATTTTATCGGCAAAAAATGGGGGCGCGCTCTATTTGATCGCTTCAACGCCCAAAAGCATCTCGACAAAATAGAAATCCTAACCGCGAGATATGGAACATTTGGCATCTTTATCGCCGCGTTCTCACCCATCCCTTACAAGGTATTTGGATGGGCTGCCGGAATGGGTGAAATGAAGCTCAAACCATTCATAATCGCCGGCTTGATTGGACGCGGATTACGCTTCGGTTTAGAGGCGGTCCTCATTGGAATTTACGGGGCAAAGGCTCTGGACGCAATTTGGTGGTTGCTCGAGCGTGAATTTTTAATAGCCGGCCTTCTGATTGCCGCTTCAGCGCTAATTTATTTCGCATTTCGATGGTGGAATGGGCTCTCAGGCGTCCCTAAAAGTTCATGAACACCTTGCTTTTGGCCAGACCATTGCTTGTGTGGTGTAGTACGGCCCATCATAGTGGGTTTTCATCCCGCCGACCCGGGTTCGAATCCCGGCACGAGCACTCCATTTGTTGAGATTTATACCCGTGCTCGCGCCTTAGCGCGTGAACGGTCGAATCGCTGATAATTGTACAGTTCACTAAGAAGTGATTGAAGTAAAGAGCAAAAATAAGCCTCTTTGAAATCCCGGGTTTAGACGCACAAGCGTCTACTCCCGGACTTGGCCCAAAGATTGTTAGAACAGCATATAGAAAACGTACTACATACCTGCAAATCCGGTTAATGCAATAATTGGGTGTGAAATAAGCGAAGTTACTCCACCATAACCTAGGCCGGCTCTACCAGTTGAGAACCCAGCAGAGATAGCAATGAGAGAGAGAATTGGTGTGATGAAACACATTACTCCAGTAATACCGGCGTAGAACTTTCCTCTTTCTGGTTGGCTAGGATCTATTGGGTATGTTTGAATATC